>CAJUCG010000089.1 GCA_910585065.1 uncultured Lachnospiraceae bacterium | reverse complement strand
GTATCAGACAAACAGCTCCTATATCTATATTTACTTGTCTTTCCGCTTTTCTTGTAATTTATAAGTAGGAAACTGTTTGAACTGAGCAAAAATATTATGGTATATCTATTAAACTATATATCAATTATTATTAGGCTGTCATTTTCAAACCTCATCTGCTTAAGCTTGTATCCACTATATCACTTTTTAAAATTCTGCGCAAGAAAAATGGTTTGCGGTTTTTGGCATTTTGGGGCAACCATTTTTCTTGCGCAATGTCGAAATTTATGCTATATTGCGAAACAAGAATATCAGAAAGGAGAAAAATGCCATGAAACATCGGAAAAATCTATACAGCATCATTCTGATTTTAATGATGTTGGTTTCGACTGTCCGTCAGGACAACGGATGCAACACATTAGCTGAAGAAGATCCTCCGCCAAATCGAATGGAAATTGACATTCATGAATAAATTATATTTCACTTATATCTGCCAGGACATCTTGCTTATAATATCTCTTTAAGTATTTTTCTATCACTTTGCAATCAAAGCTACTCTTCTCAAACAGTTTCTCCACAGCATATGCCTGGCGGATATATTCAAAATCTTCCTCCTCCATTTCCCTTTTCTTCCTGTCCTCAACAATCCGAAACTTGGCAAATAAAAATGCACTCCACTGTACATACAAATTCATCTCATACACCGCATATAATCCCTTATCCGCATAATACTCCGCCTCGTCCAGATTTCCTGCCTCCCGCGCCATACTGCTTAGACAGTATAATATCTTGATATAGTATTCCGGATAGAAGCCCATCTTACCTGTTTCCTCCAGATATTCTTCCTGCCGTTTAAGTACTTGCTGCAAAAATAGAAGTTCTTCCCCCTCCCGATTCCAGGCAATCTCTGACAATGTTTTCCACTCGATTCCTGTCAAATCAGCTCCAACTTCCATAAATTTTTCTCTTTTTACCCCTGAATACTCCAGTATTTTCCACATCTCCTGATTCTTTTCCTCCTCTGTGATTTTCCCTTCTTTCCACGAAAAAAGTGCGTCCCAATAGATCCCCAACTGTTCATTGGTCATATAATTCCAATCTATCTTCTCTTCGAGTTCATCCAAAAATTTCTGCCCTTCGTTAAATCTCCCCTCGTTATATGCCCTCATCATACGTGCATATTTTTTATACTCCGCGTTATCTAAGGTAAGAAATCCCGGATCAAATTTCTTTAGGCTTATCCCCAGACGTTCCTGTAAAGCTTTGCGCTTTTTTGGCTTTGGCTTCGCCTTGCCTTTTAAAATAGGAAGAAGGGATTTCTTTGGATCAGCATAGATCTCATCCCCAAGTTCACAGACATCCCAATCATGCATCTGCATACGCCGCCCCAAAAGTTCACGAAAATTATGTACACTTCTCTCTGTATAATCCACATCAAAATTTTTTGCATTGAGAAAAGTTTTATATCTTATATATTCTTTATTTACAATATCCCCCTGCAGCATATGCTCGGTATGCGCCATTCCCCCATATTTTATTATTTCCTTGTTTCTGCCCGCTCCCTCCTCCATCCTGATACCTGCTCCACTTAGCATTGTCTCATTGTCCATCTCTTTTGCAATCGCCGCCTCCGCCGCCAAATTTTCATTGTTCTCCTTCTCCCAAACCACCCTGCACAATCCCTCCCATGCCCTCTCAAGCACATGCCAAGTATTTTCTTCCATCGTATGCTCTCCAAACAATGGTATTCTCTGTAATAGCGCGAGACGCAGTTTTTCCATTTTTCGAAACAGCGGAAACTGTTTTTGTGCTAGACTAAGTTCAGTTAATCCCTCCGTTAAGAATTTTAATGTTTGCATATACTCTTCTGCATACTGAAATTCCTCTACTTCCTCCACACCCTTTTCCACAAAGGTAATCATCTCCCCCCTTGTATCCTTCTCCCACCATATATTTTTTCTAAATATCCGATGTAATCTATTCTCCGCCATACGATAACATAAAAGCGGATGAAGCTTTGTCACATCCGCGCGATCTTTCGCTGTTGTCAGAAGGTAGGATGCGAGTTCATGATACCATAAAAACGCTTCCTCCCCCCTCTCTCTTCCCTGCCCCATACATTCATATACCCGGATAAAACGAGATAGCAAAAACTGCTCCATCAAGTGCAGTCTTCTTGTCACAAACCACTTATGGCTTGGCAGGGCGCGTCCCCTATGCTTCTCCCAGACGGTCTTTGGAATAGTTTGTTCCAGACCGCAGAGAATAATTTCAAGCTGTTCCGGATAGGATACTCCCCGCCTCTTTGCAATCTCCGCCCGCTCTAGTGCCAGAAATTGCCGATGCAGTGCCCACTCCCCTCTAAGCAATCCTGCACTACTGCCACATGATATATTTTCCTTTCGTCTGCCGCAACTAGCTTCTCCTTCCTCGCGTACTATTTTTTCTATTCTATGTAAAAATTTTTTATATTCTTCAATTGCCTCCTCTGCCTCTTTGAGCTTTCCACTGCGCACCAACAGAGCTATCTTATTGCGGCGCAGTGCCAACAAAAATTCTTCTTCGTCCACTACCACATCATATTTATCCACAGATTTTCCAAGTCTCTGGCTGATCGCATAGATCTGCATAAGCCAAAGACTCGGCTCTTCATCCTGCTCCCAGAGAAAAAATTCTTCTTCTGTGCAGATTCCATCAAACAGGATAGTTCTATCAATGTTCTGCTCTCGCATCTCTCTTTCAATTACCTTTTTAAGCATTTTGCTTCCCTCCTCTCATAATTCAAACCTCTGTAACTTAAATTTCACAAGTTAAAATTTTAATGTACTAAACTTTCTTGCATTAAAATAATTACGTTAAAATTATTTATTAGATCTTTATTTTAATCTTCTAATCCATCATATTTAAACTTAAAATATCAATTATGTTTAATTTCTTTCTTATTTATAGTAACACAATTCTTTTTATATTACAAGTGTTTATCATACTGACTTTGATAAGTCTTTTGAATATTTAAAGATCAGAGCTGAGAAATAAGCAAAATGTAATGGCAACCCAAATATGGGTGGAGGAAAAATAGGAAGTCCAGCCTTCTTTAATATAACCCCCTTCCTTAATAAAAACCTCCGAAATTTAAGATTACGTAAATTTGAAATTACGTATTTACAAAATTTTAAAAATATGGTATTTTGTAATTACGATATATCGTAGCAGCTTAATCAAAGGATGTTTTTGCCTTTCGCATTTAAGCGGAAGGAGAAGGGAAGTTTTTATGGAGAGAGATTACGGAGCGGAGATTGACGGATTACAAAAGGAAATCACAAAGATCAGGGAGCTTTTGCAGGAATTTATGTGTGGAAATACAAACGCAGCGGACAGAAAAGAGACTCCTTTTGCAAAGAAACAAAAGGCAGCAGAATCTGAGAACCTGCCAGAAAGGGGTAAGATTGAGGTACTATCCAATATGCATCCGATCCCTGAGCTGAGCCGACAGATGGAAGAACTCTGCGAGTATGCAAACGAAAAAGAATACACAGGGCTCATCGACTATATGGGAGTGTTCGCCTCCGGCGGACGACAGTCAAACTGGATTCGTCATCATGTTGACACGGATGGGCTTTTGACCCTGATTGAGAATCACACGGCAGAGAAGGTGCTAAACTGCATTGGGAACAGTGACCGTTTAAACATATTGCTCGCGCTCTTAAAAAAACCGCGAACCGTGGCAGAACTGGTTGAGGTGTGCAGGCTAAATTCCACGGGGCAGGTCTACCACCATATGAAACCGCTTTTAGCCGCTGATCTCATTGCGGAGGAAGAACACTCTGGCAAGGGAATTTATATTGTGCAGCCGCACAAGGTACAGGGAATTATTATGCTGTTGGCGGGAATTTGCGATATGGTGGATGAAACTTTTACAAAGGGAAGTTGGGAAGAGCAGGCGGACTGCACCAGCAAATAATTTTCTATGTACACAAAAAACAGCGGCGGCAAAAGCCGCCGCTGTTTTACCAATCCCCCCGAATAATTGGCGTTGCCAGATACAGTACTGTTCTGTCATTGTCCGCTTCATAGCGCATCGCAACCTGCATATTGATTTTCTTGTTCTCCACCGTAATATATTCAGAAAGCAGATTGGAATAGGCATAAATTGTATATAGTTCCTCGTCGCGGTTCTCGTAGATCACTTTTCCAGAAAGATTCTTAATCATGGTATTTGCAAGTTTATCCCACTCCGAGATCGGAAGCTTGCCCGAATACGCGCCAAGTAACTGCAAGGTAGTTTCTGCCTGTTTTACGCCCATCTCCTTTAACGTATCCAAAATAATATCCCTGTAGTTTAATATATCATATTCTGTATCCTGATAGATCTCCAACTCCACATAGAGGTAGGTGCGGGAGGTATCCTCGCGCAAAGTGATTGCCTTGATGGTTGTCGCCGCCTGGCGTGCCTGTTTGGTATAAGAATAAATCTGACTGACCTCTGTCTCCCTGGATTCAATTTCCGCGTCCATACGCACGCCGATCGCATCCGCAAGATAACCGAGCAGTGCTTGCTTGTCGTGTTCTGTCAAAAATGCCGTTCCATAATCTGCGGTAATCTGCAATCTGCTCTCCACACAACCCATATCGGAAGCGGCAAATGCATCCACAATATCCATCTGCCGATACAAAACACGGTCAGAAATGATTTTTGTCACCGTTCCAATCAAGAGCAGTGCGCAGAGTACCAAAATAATTTTCATCTTGAGGCTGCCATCCACAAATTTCCAAAAATTGCCCCATTCCTGCCGCAGCATCCCCAAAAAAGACTGCGCCCCGTCGGATGTCTGCTCCATCAATGCCAAGTCCTCATCTTCCGCGCCCCGCTCCTGTAACGCCTGTCTTCGCTCCTGCAGTGCCTGCCTATGCATTTTCCAAGTTTTTTGTCTTCCCATAAAAAAAACCTCCATTCTGGTAAGGATTATTACCATAAAATGGAGGTTTATACTTATTTCAAAAATGTCATCGGTATTCTTGAAATTATATTCGCTGTTTTTCCGCCAGACTTAGACGCACTAATGATCTGCGCAGCGCGAGTTCCGCCCGCGTTTCATTTATCTCTGCATCCGCACCCTTTAGGCGACGCTCTGCGCGAATTTTCGCCTCGTTTGCACGGTTGATATCGATCTCTTCCGGCCACTCGCAGGACTCCGCAAGAATCACCACTTTGTCCGGGAGGATCTCAAGGAAACCCTCATGTAGTGCGGCCTCCTTCTGCTGCCCGTCCTTCTTGACGCGAAGAATTCCCGGTGCTACAATTGCCGTCAGCGGGATATGGTCTTTTAACACACCGATCTCACCCTCGGTTGTCGTAAGTTCGACCATCTCCGCATCTTCCTCCAAGAACACTCGGTCGGGAGCAATCACCTGCAATTTAAAATACCTGCCTGTCTCTGCCATTTACTCCACTCCTTATTTGTTCTTTGTTCTGGCAATGACATCATCAATATTCCCCGCATTTAAGAAATAACTTTCCGGAACATCGTCGTGCTTGCCCTCCAGAATCTCCTTAAAGCCCTGAATGGTTTCCTGAACTGGGACATAGCGGCCTGGAAGACCGGTAAACTGCTCCGCCACATGGAACGGCTGGGAGAGGAAACGCTGCACTTTTCTCGCGCGGGATACCAACATCTTCTCGTCCTCGGAAAGCTCATCCATACCGAGAATTGCGATAATATCCTGGAGTTCTTTATAGCGCTGCAAAATCTCCTGCACGCCGCGCGCCACCTTGTAATGATCCTCGCCGACTACGCGCGGATCAAGGATGCGCGAAGTTGATTCCAACGGATCTACCGCCGGGTAGATTCCAAGTTCCACAATTGAGCGCGAAAGTGCTGTCGTCGCGTCCAGATGTGCGAATGTCGTCGCCGGAGCCGGATCAGTGTAGTCATCTGCTGGCACGTATACAGCCTGCACCGAAGTGATAGAACCATTCTTTGTGGAAGTAATGCGCTCCTGCAGGGCACCCATCTCAGTCTGCAAGGTCGGCTGATACCCCACAGCACTTGGCATACGACCAAGCAACGCGGATACCTCAGAACCTGCCTGTGTAAAACGGAAAATATTGTCAATAAATAAAAGTACATCCTTGCCAGATTTATCACGGAAATACTCTGCCATTGTAAGCCCGGTAAGTCCCACTCTCATTCTGGCTCCCGGCGGCTCGTTCATCTGACCAAACACCATGGTGGTCTTATCGATAACGCCGGACTCTATCATTTCATAGTACAGGTCATTTCCCTCACGGGTGCGCTCGCCAACGCCGGTAAACACGGAATAGCCATTGTGTTCGGTCGCGATATTTGTGATCAATTCCTGGATCAGTACGGTCTTTCCTACGCCCGCACCGCCAAAGAGACCGATCTTTCCGCCCCTCTGGTACGGGCAGAGCAAGTCGATTACCTTAATTCCGGTCTCCAAGATCTCGGTCTCTGTAGACTGCTCTTCAAATTTCGGCGGCTTGCGGTGGATCGGCATATATTCCACGCCCGTCGGAGCTGGTTTCTCATCGATGGGATTTCCCAGTACATTAAACATACGTCCAAGCGTGTGTTCCCCTACCGGAACAGAAATCGGCGCGCCTGTCGCCTCCGCGTCCATACCGCGCACAAGACCGTCCGTCGGCCCCATGGCGATACAGCGCACTGTATCATCCCCCAGATGCTGTGCTACCTCCACGATCAGCTCTTTGTCATGGTTCTGTATTTTAATCGCTTCGTTAATCTCCGGAAGGTTCCCCTCCGAAAATTTAACGTCGAGGACTGCACCGATAATCTGAGTGATCTTACCAATTTTGCTCTGTGCCAATTTTTTGTCACTCCTTTTCTCTTTTACAACATTAACCAATCGCGTTCGCCCCGGCGATAATCTCGGTAAGCTCCTGCGTGATGGAACTTTGACGCGCCCTGTTATAGAGCAGGGACAGATCAGAAATCATCTCGTCCGCATTGCTCGTCGCCGCATCCATCGCCTGCATACGGGCACCGTTCTCACTCGCTAATGCCTGTATTAACGCCCCGTAAATCAGGCTGTTGATATATTTCGGGATAATCAGGTTTAATGCCTCCTCCGCCGCAGGCTCATAATTCATCAGCGTCAGATCGCCGCTGTCTTCCTCCTCTTTTAAGGTCTGCACCGGCAAAAGCTTTAAAAATGTCGGGATATGCACAACGGTATTTTTAAATACGGTGTACGCGATATAAATTTCGCCGAATTCGCCGGATGCAAACGCTTCAAGCACCTCGCGCCCAATATCGACAGCGTCCTTAAACATCGGCTCATTTATCACCTCGGAGTAATCTGCCTTGATTTCGTAGCCGCGTCTCGCAAGTGCATCCCTGCCCTTGCGCCCGACCGCATAGATCACCGCATCCTCCTTCGCAATGCCACTGCCCGTTACCAGCTTGACAATATTGGAATTATACCCGCCCGCTAGTCCACGGTTCGAAGTAATCACGATAATCGCCTTCTTCGGGGAGGAACCAGCATTCAGATAAGGATGTGACAAGGTAGCGGACTTTTTTAACATGGAGCTGACCGTCTGATACATATAGTTGAAATACGGCAGGGAATTTTCTGCGCGCGATTTCGCCTTCTGCAGCTTGACAGTGGAAACCAGCTTCATTGCCTTTGTGATCTGCCCGGTACTCTGGATACTTTCTTTCCGCCTTTTGATATCTCTCATTGAGGCCATAGCTTCACACCCTCTCCGTTATTTAGTAAATTCCTTTTTGAATTCCGTGATCGCTGCGACAAGTTTCTTCTCGCACTCCTCATCAATCACTTTCTTCTCCCTGATACTTTTCGGAATTTCAGGATATTTTGTATCAATATACTCAAATAATTCCTTTTCAAAATTCCCGATATCCGCCACTGCAATATCAAGCAGATATTTCTTTGTCGCCGCATAAATAATAATAACCTGGTATTCAACCGGCATCGGCTTATACTGCGGCTGCTTTAGAATCTCCTTGATGCGCTCGCCCTGAGCTAAGCGTTCTTTTGTGTCGGCATCAAGATCTGAACCAAACTGGGCGAAAGAAGCAAGCTCACGGTACTGTGCAAGGTCAAGACGAATGGTTCCGGCAATCTTTTTCATCGCTTTAATCTGTGCGGAACCGCCGACGCGCGATACCGAAAGACCTGCGTTTACCGCAGGGCGGAAGCCGGAATTAAACATCTCAGTCTCAAGATAGATCTGACCGTCCGTAATAGAAATCACATTTGTTGGGATATATGCAGATACATCGCCCGCCTGTGTTTCAATAATTGGAAGTGCGGTGAGGGAACCGCCCCCAAGCTTATCTGAAAGTCTTGCCGCGCGCTCAAGAAGCTTTGAGTGCAGGTAGAAGACATCGCCCGGATATGCCTCACGTCCCGGCGGCCTTTTCAGGAGCAGAGAGAGTGTGCGGTAAGCGGTCGCATGCTTACTTAAATCATCGTAGATAATTAAGACATCCTGCCCGTTCTCCATCCACTCCTCGCCCATTGCACAGCCGGAATATGGCGCAATATACTGTAATGGCGCAAGTTCGCTTGCCGTCGCTGCCACGACAGTTGTGTAGTCCATCGCGCCAAACTCTTCGAGTGTCTTTACAATGGAAGCAACCGTTGATGCCTTCTGACCGATCGCCACATAAATACATTTTACATTTTCTTTTTTCTGATTGATAATCGTATCGATCGCGATCGCCGTCTTTCCGGTCTGGCGGTCACCAATAATCAACTCACGCTGACCTCTTCCGATCGGCACCATTGAGTCGATCGCCTTAATTCCAGTCTGTAGCGGTGTATCCACAGACTTTCTGGAGATAACACCGGATGCTACACGCTCAATCTGACGGTATTTTTTTGCTGTGATCGGTCCCTTGCCGTCGATCGGCTGACCGAGTGCATTGACTACGCGGCCCAGCATCACATCGCCGACTGGCACCTCAACCACGCGCCCCGTCGTCTTTACGGTGTCGCCCTCATTGATATTTTTTGTATCACCAAGCAGTACCGCACCGACATTATCTTCCTCAAGGTTAAGAACCATCCCGTATATCTCATTCGGAAATTCCAAAAGCTCACCCTGCATCGCCTTCTCCAATCCATGGATGCGCGCGATGCCGTCGGCTACCTGAATAACGGTTCCTACGTCGGATACCTCTAACTTGGTGCTGTAATTTTTTATCTGTTCCTTGATTACAGAACTGATTTCTTCAGGTCTTAAATTCAAGAGTTAAGCACCTTCCTTCTACAAATAGTCTGGTTTTATTGTTTATGAAAGCTGAATCTTTTGCAGTTGTTTTTCCATCTGCACAAGCTTTGTGCGAATACTTGCGTCTACCACACGGTCGCCAATACGCACCACGATCCCGCCAATTAACGCTGCGTCCACCTTGTAATGCATCTCCAAGGTGGCGTAATCTGTCGTGGCAAGAATCTTTTTGCAAAGCCTTTCTTTCTGCACATCGGAAAGTTCCACCGCACAAGTCACCTCCACCACGCCGATCTTTTTATATTCTTTCACCACGGACAGGAAATAGCCAAGAACTGCATTAAGCTCATCCGCCCGTCCCTTATCCACCACCAGCACTAAAAAGCCCGCCATATCGTCGGAAACTCTGCCATCAAATATTGCTTTCACCGCAGCATTTTTCTCTTCTTTGCTGATTTTCGGATGATTCAGAAGCTGCATAAGTTCCCCGTTGTTCTTAAAAATTTCCCGGAGTGCTTCTGCTTCTTCATACAGAACGTCCACGGACTGCTTTTCTAAGGCAAGCTCAAATAGGGCATCTCCATATACTTTGGAAACTATTTTCGCCATGTATCATCACCTATCTCCTTCAAAGCCTCGTCCACGAGCTGTGCCTGCTTCTTGTCATCCATGCTTTCCGCTACAAACTTACCAGCCATCATAGATGCCACAGAAATCATTTCCTTCTTCACTTCATCTTTCATCTTGCTCTTCTCAAGTTCAATTTCCTTATTTGCGCGCTGTGTGATTCTCGCTGCTTCCTCCTGCGCTCCTGCCACGATCTCCGCCTCTTTCTTTAAGGCCTTCTTCCTGCCCTCGGCAAGAATCTCGTCCACCTCCGCATCCGCGGCATGTACTTTTGCATCGTACTCCGCCTTAAATGCGATCGCATCCTCTTTCTCCTTTGCTGCCGAGTCGAGATCTGACTGAATCTTTGCCTGGCGTTTTGCCAGCAAATCCCTCGCAGGATTAAACAGGAGATAGGATAACAGCATAAATAAGACAAAGACTGCAACCAGCGTGATAAGAAGGTCGGCAACCATCTGCGCATCAAGCCCGAAAATACGGTTTAGCCACGCAAACAGACCATTCCCATCCTCATCTTTGATGAGACTTTCCTTATTGTCTACATACATTTGCTGTAAAAACTTTGTCCCCGCGTCCATAACGCTAAACAAACTGCCCACTTATCCGGCCTCCCTTCGATTCGTATTTCTCCCGGCATCAGACCGGGAAGTTTCTATCCCTGAATCAAAGTTTGTTGACCAGCGGGTTGGCAAACAAAAGGATAATGGCAACCGCAAAGCCGTAAAGACCAGTGGTCTCCGCTACTGCCTGGCCTAAGAGCATCGTGGACATAATTGTACCCTTTGCACCCGGATTGCGACCGACTGCCGACGCGCCGTGACCTGCAGCGATACCCTGACCGACACCAGGTCCGATACCTGCGATCATCGCAAGACCTGCGCCAATTGCGGAACATGCTAAAACTAAACCCCTATCTGTCATTTTTGTTTCCTCCTTAACTTCTTAAAATCAATGAAATTCGATTGGTAAGCGACCGCCTTACTCTTCCTCAAAATTGTTTGAGATAAATACCATGGTCAGCATCGCGAATACATAAGTCTGGATCGCGCCGGAGAACACGTCAAAATACCCGTGCAGCACCGCCGGCCAAATAAGTGCGAATTTGCCGATCAATCCATAAATCAGTCCCATCATTACCGTGCCGGAAAGCACATTGCCGAAAAGACGCAGAGACATCGATAGCGGAGTTGCCAGCTCGCCGATAATATTGATCGGGGTCAGCAATACCGGTTTAAATAAATTCGTGATGTGCGCCATCTTCTGATACTTAAATCCGTTGTAATGAATCAGGAAAAACGTAATCAGTGCCAGTCCAAAAGTTACGCCGTAGTCTGCGGTTGGCGGTCTTAGTCCAAACAGACCAGCAACGTTGGCCAAGAGAATAAAGCAAAAGATCGTGCCGATGTAATTTGCAAACTGCCCGCCATGTTTCTCACCCATATTCGTTTTGGTAAGATTGTCGATCGATTCGACCATGTACTCAATTACATTCAGGAACGGTCCCGGTGCTTTTTCCGGATCGGCTTTCTTGATCACTCTGTTTGCTATCAGTGCGAAGACGACCAACGCCAGCATAACGATAAACATTGTAATATGTGTTGTCGTCAGCCAAACCTTCTGACCAAAGAAACTGTACTGGAAGAATCCATCCACACCAAAGGTCACGCCCTCGTCGGGAGCAAACTGCATAATTCGCCCCGAAAAGCCTGTTGAAAGCAAACTGCTAAGCAAACAGCCTTCATTGCCCACTTTCTCACCTTCCTTTACTTAAAATTTTTGTTACTTTATGAGTTAACGGCTGTAAATACGCCGTGAACTTTAAACATAACAGACAAAAAAACACTCCAAAAATATGGAAAATGCTAAGCAAACAGCCTCCATCGTCCACTTTCTCACCTTCCTTTGCCCAAAATTTTTGTTACTTTATGAGTTAACGGCTGTAAATATGCCGTGAACTTTAAACATAGCAGGCCAAAAAACACTCCAAAAATATGGAAAATTTTTGGAAAAATCGCAGCAATAAAAAGCCCTGCACCCGCCATTAAAATGCGCAGGACAGCACTTTTTTTCATATATTTTGACGCGTGTTCTCCGTCCATATCAAGTGCCCGGTCAAGACTTACATACAAATGTCTAAGCATCAGCCCTGCAATTGCCGCGCCGAGAAGAATACCAAAT
>CAJUCG010000088.1 GCA_910585065.1 uncultured Lachnospiraceae bacterium | reverse complement strand
ATGGAATCTTTGCGATTGCAGCGGGCGCACTCTTGTGGCTTGCAGGATTTCCAAGAAAAAGATTATCGCGGTACAGCGGAATAATTATGCTTTTGTGCTATTCTATATATTTTGCGTATCTTTTGTAGTATCCGTAAAATATAAATTATGTTTGAATTTTTTTATAAATATAATTTTGTATGAATTGTGTATAGGAAAGATATAGAAATGGAGGATTTTATGATTGAAAATATTTTGATTGTTGTATTTACTATTTTGATGCTTGGCGGATCGATTCTTGGCTGGCGGCTTGAGAGAAGCGAGCTGGGAAAAAAAGAAAAGAAAGAAAAATAATCGGTTGTTGCCAGATGAAGAAGGAGATGTTAAAATAGCAGTAAGAACTTTTAAAAGATAAAGGTAAAAGAATGAAGATGGAAGGAGAAAGAGATGAAAAGATTTGTTTGTTCCGTATGCGGATATGTTTATGAGGGTGAGGAGGCACCAAAGGAGTGTCCAATCTGCCATCAGCCGGGGGAAAAATTTCAGGAAACCCCTGCGGGGGAGCGGGAGACTGCGCCAGGTACAAAAATTTTAGAGACGGCAGACGAAAATATTGCGGATACGGACGATGCGATCGCAAAAGCACAGTCTTTTGATTTAGATTACGACAAAAGTTTTTACCGCGTTGATAAGTCCTGCCACTATATGGAAGAGATCCACCAGATGGCAGTTACAGGCAAGTCGGTGAGCGGCGCGATGAGTACAAAAATGCCAATGCCGAACTGGGATGATATCCTTATTTTGGGGGCGCAGCTTAATCCGCCGCCGCTTGATGAGGATGATCCGGTTTCAACGATGACGGTGATCGGAAAACATACCAAAAAACCGATGATTTTAACTAGTCCAGTCTATATCTCCCATATGTCATTTGGCGCATTGTCTAAAGAAGTCAAGATAGCATTGGCAAAGGGTTCCGCACTGGCAAAAACTGCGATGTGCAGCGGGGAGGGAGGAATCCTGCCGCAGGAGAGGGATGCTGCCTACAAATACATATTTGAGTATATTCCAAACAAATATAGTGTGACAGACGAGAATCTGCGCGCGGCGGATGCGATTGAAATTAAGATTGGACAGGGGACAAAGCCGGGGATGGGAGGACATCTGCCGGGAGAGAAAGTAACCGAGGAAATTGCAAAGCTGCGGGGGAAAAATCCGGGTGAGGATGTGCAGAGTCCGAGCAAGTTTCCAGAGCTGAATTCCCGCGAGGATTTAAAAGCGATGGTGGATATGCTGCGTGAGCGTTCGGACGGCAGACCGATAGGAATTAAGATTGCTGCGGGGCGGATTGAGCGGGATTTGGAGTTCTGTGTTTTTGCGCAGCCGGATTTTATCACGGTGGATGGAAGAGGGGGTGCGACGGGTTCTAGTCCGCTACTTTTGCGCGAGGCGACAACTGTGCCGACAATCTACGCACTGTACCGAGCGAAAAAGTATTTGGATTCCGTGCATTCCGACATCTCTTTAGTAATTACTGGGGGACTGCGGGTTTCTGCGGATGTAGCGAAAGCACTTGCGATGGGGGCGGACGCAGTCGCGGTAGCGAGCGCGGCACTGATTGCTGCGGCGTGTCAGCAGTATCGGATCTGTGGTTCGGGCAATTGTCCAGTGGGGGTTGCAACGCAGGATGAGAAGTTGAGGAAGAGGCTTAATGTGGAGATGGCGGCGGCACGCGTAGCAAATTACTTGAATATAACGCTTGAAGAATTAAAAACTTTTGCGCGAATTACGGGGCATCACTCAGTACATGACTTAAATGTGGATGATCTGATAACAATTAACCGCGAGATTTCAGAATATACAAATATTCGCCATGCGTGATGGGGGGAATTGTGATGCAGGAGAATCGAAAAAAAGAGGATCAAAAAAATACCACTGTAAGTCAGAAAAAAGATGGACAGCAAACTTCGCCAGCAAAGTGGAAGAGCAAGTTATTTGGAATTATTATACTGCTGATCGCTGGTTTTTTGACAAATTTCTTTGCGGGAGATAGCGGGAAGGAAACCGGGCAGAATAATTATCCGACACCTGGAATATCCATAACACCGGAATTGACAAAAGAACTTCAGGCAACGCCAAAGATATCGGGGGAATTAGCAAAAAAAGAGCAGCAGGAAACAAAAGATGATCCTTCTAATAAGGATAACTCCTCCGCAAAGGAACCGAACAAAGAAAGCGAGAAGGATAACTCCTCCGCAAAGGAGCCAAACAAAGAAAGCGGAGAGAGTAAGGAGGAAACAAAGGATGAGGAATCCTCCGATCAGCAAGATGAAGTTGAGATTCTCTACGAATTTCGGCGGGTCTCTTATCTCGAACAGCATTTTGAAAAACATGGCAATGAGTTTGAGTATGCGACAAAGGAAGAATATTTAGCGGGTGCCAACCGGGTGATTCAATCACCGGATGCACTGCATAAGATCGAGGCGGAAGACGGCGATGATATTTATTATCTGGAAGAAACTAATGAATTTGTGGTAGTTTCGACAGATGGCTATATCCGCACCTATTTTCGTCCAAGTGCGGGGATCGCTTATTATAACCGACAATAAATATACAGAAATTACCTCTTGATAAAATACGAGGAAAACATAAAAAATAGGGGCGGCGGTAAAATATGCGAATCGCTGTTTTACTGCTGCCCCTGGATTTTATAGTGGAAATATCTGAATTTGTTTTGAGGTTAGTCTATCTGTGCTGTGCATTCTTATTAGATCTGGAATTGTCCTAGTGCGCGGGCAAGCTTTTCGACATCGGCGGACAAAGTTTCTACAATATTGCTTGATTCACTAACTGCATTTTCAAGCTCAGTCGCCATACTTGAGGTTTCCTCCGTGGAAGCGGCATTGGAAGTTGCCAGTTCGCTTAAAGTATTGACGCTGCCCAAAATCTTTTCCTTTTGTACATTGACATGGGAAATATGATCGGAGATCACATTGGTTGAGTCAATGCAGGCATTTAAAGAATTCTGTAAGTTGGCAAACATATGTTCTGTATTGTCCAGTGCTTCCAGCTGCTGTCTGGAGATATCGTTGATGCGGTTCATAATCTGAACGGACTTGCTGGAATTATGGGTAAGTTCTCCAATAATCTTGTTGATTTCCTGTGCCGTCGCATCGGACTGTGTGGCAAGATTTCCAATCTCACCGGCAACTACAGCAAATCCTCTGCCGGAATCCCCCGCCCTCGCTGCTTCGATGGAGGCGTTGAGCGAGAGGAGATTTGTCTGGGAGGAAATTTGGGAGATTAGCTCTGCTGCCTGACGAATCTTTTCTACAGAACTGTTTGTTGTCTCTGTCTGAGAATACATTTCGCCGATATCCGTTTTTGTCTGCGAGCTGATGGACACCAGGTCGTCAAGCGTCTGCATGGATTTGGTCGAGTAATCCTGCATTGTATTTGTATTCAGTTCAAGTGAACGTACTTCCGTAGCAGTCTGATCAATGCTCTCGGAGATCTCCCCTATTCCAGAGGAAGCCTCGGAAGTAGAACTTGCCTGGCCAGTGCTGTTTTCGGCAATCTCGTTAACTGCAAGTGCGACATTTTGAATGGAACCACCCATTATGTTGAAATTTGCTTTAAATTCGGAAACTGCCGCCGAGAGCAGATCGGAGGTTCCCTTAACGTCGGAGAGCAGGGAAACCATATTAGTTTGTGCCTCGTTCAGTGCCTTTGCCGTCTGTCCAAGCTCATTTTTTCCGTACACATCCACCGGGGTGGAGAGATTGCCATCCGATAAGCGCAGGGCAAGCTCCTGAATTTTTTTCAGCGGATTGCAGATGCTAGTTCCCAAGATCCTTGCAATTACAAAGGAGAGCGCGATAAGCACTACAGTGATACTTATGATAAGCATTAGAAAATGATTGAATTGTTCCCTGATTTTGACATTGACTTCCTCCATTTCCTGCTGCATCTCATCGATGTAATTTCCAGTGGAAACAATCCAATTCCACGGCTCAAAAAGCTGTGAATAGGAAAGCTTTGGTGCCACGGTCACACCGTCCGCCTTGGTGAAATAAAATTCGTTGTAACCACATTTTTCTGCACTAGTTCCTGTTTTTATAATGGACTGTTCAAAATACACCCCATTTTGGTCTTTTACATCGTAGCGGTTAGTGCCTTCCTGCTCTGACAGCACAGAATGCATAATTAGAGTATAGTCCGTGGCATCGATCCAGAAATAACCGCTGTTATCGTCCCGGTAACGCATTTCGCGCACAATCTCTTTGGCGGTGTTCTTGGCTTCTTCCTCAGAGATGCCCTCGGACTGGATTTTGTCATACTCGGACTGCAGCACATTGATCGCGCTCTGCACCTGGGATTTTAGTTCAAGTTGGTAGCCATTGTACATTGCGTTTTCATATTCCGTAGAGGACATGTTAGTAGTCGTTCGGATATTATAGATGGAAATGCCCGCCAGAATAAACGCCACCAGGCAGACAAGCAAAACGCTGATAAGCGTTAATAAATTTTTCACTTTTAGATTTTTCATAATTTGCCCCCGTTTTATTTTATAATTTTGACAAATGAACATCGAATGGCAGTATTCTGGCTGGCAGAAGAAACATCCGTATGTCTGGACTATCTAGGGGGGTGGTCTGTTTTCTTTTAATTGATATCCCATAAAACATTTACCTCATCTACTTGACTGGAAATTTAGTTCATGGGATGAAAGAATTTCCGAATCATATTTTCTATGTGCATGATTCACTAATGAAATTGCAGATTCTTTCGGTTGAATACGAATCAGTGCAGATATAATACCTAATGCTATTATATCATGTACTTATCAAAAATTCAATAAATTTATCATTTTTTCTTACATTATTCTTTAAATTGTTGTTTTTTGCTATATTATGCCAAGAATATATATAAGGAAGAGAATGCCCAGACATCATGCGGAAGAGAGAGATTTATACTGAAAAAATTTGGAACAATTTACAGAAAATATAAAAAGAATATACAATATTGAAAAAAAATATTTAAAAAAACCTATGGATATGATATAATATCGAAAGATAAATTAAGGAAAGATGGAGGTTTGTTATGGCAGTAGGAACTTTTCACGGCGGGAGTCATCCGTTTGAGGGAAAAGAACTATCGATGGATAAACCGACTAGTGTGCTGCTTCCTAAGGGAGAACTGGTCTATCCGGTGTCGCAGCATATCGGTGCGCCTGCCAAGGTTATCGTGGCAAAGGGGGAGAGGGTGCTTGTCGGACAGAAACTTGCTGAGGCGGGCGGCTTTGTTTCCGCATGCGTAATCAGTTCTGTTTCCGGCACAGTGAAAGCGATTGAGCCACGGCTGATGGTGAACGGCATGATGGTAGAGTCCGTGATAGTGGAAAATGATGGGGAGTATGAGGAGATCCCAGATTTTGGAAAGAAGCGCGATGTATCGAAGCTTTCAAAGGAAGAAATCCGGGGATTTGTAAAAGAAGCTGGTATTGTCGGTATGGGCGGCGCGGGTTTTCCGACCCATGTGAAGCTGACACCGAAAAATGAAGATGAGATCGATTACGTGATTGTCAATGGTTCGGAGTGTGAGCCTTATTTGACTTCGGATTATCGTATGATGCTTGAGGAACCGGAGCGTCTAATTGGGGGATTAAAGGTGATCCTGCGGCTCTTTGATCACGCAACGGGAGTGATTGCGGTGGAGGATAATAAGCCGGAGGCGATTGCAAAACTTACAAAATTGACGGAGGGCGAGGAGAGGGTTCGCGTGCAGCCGCTAAAGACAAAGTATCCGCAGGGGGCGGAACGTATGCTGATCTATGCGGTGACGGGCAGACAGATCAATTCCTCGATGCTTCCGGCAGACGCGGGCTGCATTGTGAACAATGTGGACAGTGTGATTTCGGTTTATCTGGCAGTTGCGGAGAGTACGCCGCTTATCCGCCGGATTATTACTGTGACGGGCGATGCGATAAAAGATCCACGCAATTTTATAGTGCGCACGGGGACGCGCTACGCGGAACTTTTGGAGGCGGCAGGCGGTTTTTGCGGGGAGCCGGAAAAGATTATTTCCGGTGGACCGATGATGGGACAGGCACTTTTTTCGCTTGATATTCCAGTAACAAAAACTTCCTCGGCACTCTTAGCACTAAAGAAAGATGAAGTGGCGGAGTTTGAGCCGGGCGCGTGCATTCACTGCGGAAGATGTGTGAACGCCTGTCCAGAGGGGATTGTGCCGCAAAAGCTCTATCCCGTGGCAATGCGTTCAGATTATGAGGCATTTGAGAAACTAAATGGTATGGAATGCTGCGAATGTGGTTCCTGCACCTTTGTCTGTCCCGCAAAACTGCGCCTGACACAGGCATTTAAACAGGCGAGAAAAAGCGTATTGGATGCGAGGCGAAAAAAATAAAGGGAGGGTTAAAATGAAAAGTTTATATCATGTATCTGCTTCTCCCCATGTCAGAAGCAACGTGACAACGGCGGGGATTATGCGCGACGTGGTGATCGCGCTTGCGCCGGCGTGTCTGTTTGGGGTTGTGCAGTTTGGTTTTCGCGCTCTTTTAGTGCTGATTGTAAGCGTGACGACCTGTATGGTTTCCGAACATTTGTTCTACAAGATATCAAAGCGAAAAAAGGGACCGTATGAGGGCAGTGCAGCAGTAACGGGACTTTTGATCGGCATGAATCTGCCGGCAGGTGTTCCGCTGTGGATGCCAATACTTGGCGGCGTATTTGCGATTATTGTAGTAAAAGAACTTTACGGCGGGCTTGGTCAGAATTTTATGAATCCGGCACTTGCGGCAAGATGTTTTCTCCTGATTTGTTTTGCAAGCCAAATGGCTTCTTTTTCGGTGGAGGCGGGCAGCGGCGTATTTATGAATGGAATTGCGTCAGTGGATGGACTTTCCTCTGCGACTCCGCTTGCAGTACTCAAGGAGGGGGCAGGTGAAACTTCGCTCTTCGATATGTTTTTTGGATTTACGGGCGGTGTGATTGGCGAGACGAGCGCGCTTCTTCTTCTGCTTGGCGCGGTGTATCTGGTCGTTCGCGGGGTGATCTCACTGCGCATTCCTCTCGCCTATCTGGGAAGTTTTGTGGTATTTTTGATTTTGTTTAGCGGATATGGATTTGATATTACATATCTCGCAAAGCAGCTTTGTGGAGGCGGTTTAATGCTCGGTGCGTTTTTTATGGCAACGGATTATGTGACAAGTCCTGTCACCCCGGTGGGGCGCATTGTATTTGGCATTTGCCTGGGAATTTTGACCGGAATTTTCCGAATTTTCGGCGGAAGCGCGGAGGGCGTGTCCTACGCGATTATTTTCTGCAATCTCTTGGTGCCGCTGATTGAGAAACTTACAATGCCGCGCGCATTTGGGAAAGGAGGGAAGCAGTATGTCAGAAAATAAAAAAATTGCTTCTATCTTAAAGGATGCGCTGGTACTCTGTCTGATTACATTGGTGGCAGCGGTGCTGCTTGGCTTTGTCAATGAGATGACCAAGGATCGGATTGCGCAGCAGAAAGCAGAGAAAAAGGAGGCGGCATACCGCGAGGTATATCCGGAGGCAGCATCCATTGTAATGGATAATACCGCTGTGGCAGAGAAAGTTTTATCAGCGGGAGAGCTCTTGGAGGAGAACGGTTTTGAGAGGATTTCCATTGATGAGGCAGGGCTGGCTCTTGATGCATCCGGAAAACTGCTCGGCTATGTGATGACGATCACGACAAAGAAAGGATATGGCGGTGCAATTACCATGACAATGGGGTATCGCTTAGACGGCGCGATCACAGGAATTGCATTTATCACGTTAAATGAAACACCAGGCTTTGGGATGAGGGCGAACGAAGCAGAATTTAAGGAACAGTTTGTCGGGAAGAATGCATTCGAACTTATCTATGTAAAGACCGGTGCAGCGGCGGAAAATGAGATCGATGCGATCAGCGGTGCGACCATTACAACAAAGGCTGTGACCAATGCGGTAAATGCAGGGCTGTGTTTTTCAGCGGATATGGTGGTGTCAGGGATAGGAGGTGCCGGAAATGAATAAATGTACGGAACGTATTTACAATGGGGTGGTCAAAGAGAATCCCACTTTTGTATTGATGCTCGGTATGTGTCCGACGCTCGCGGTTACTATCTCGGCAATGAATGGTCTTGGCATGGGACTGACCACCACCGTTGTTTTGATTATGTCAAATATGCTAATTTCGCTTTTGCGCAAGGTAATTCCGGACAAGGTGCGTATGCCCGCGTTTATTGTGGTGGTTGCCTCCTTTGTAACGGTGGTGCAGATGCTTTTGGAGGCGTATCTTCCGGATTTGAATGAAGCCTTGGGGATCTATATTCCTCTGATTGTAGTAAACTGTATTATTCTTGGACGCGCGGAGGCGTATGCCTCAAAAAATCCAGTACTCCCGTCGATTTTTGACGGGGTCGGCATGGGGCTTGGCTTTACTGCGGGACTTACCGCGATCGGTATTTTCCGTGAACTCTTGGGCGCAGGAACGATTTTTGGGCTTCATATTATGCCGGATGCCTATGTGCCAATGGCGATTTTTGTCCGTGCGCCGGGTGCGTTCTTTGTGCTTGCAGCTCTGACCTGCTTGCAGAATAAATTTAAGATGCCATCCGCGACAAATACACAAAAAGCAGAGGCAATTGTGTGTGGCGGAAACTGCATCAACTGCAGTGGTTCAGTCTGCGCGGCAAATCATTTGCTCCTTGATCAGGAAAAGGAACGCATTGCAGCGGAGGCAGCAGCAAAGAAAGCCGCCGCGGCAAAAGAGGCGGCGGCGAAAAAGGCAGCAGAGGCAGGAAAATCGTCCGTTCCGGCGGATATGATAGGAAAGAAACCTTCCGGACAAGCGGAAATTTCTGCACCGACAAAGAAGGAGGAAACAAAATGAAAGAGATGATCTTACTGCTTGTTGGGGCGGCATTGGTAAATAATGTTGTATTAAGCCAGTTCCTAGGACTCTGCCCATTTCTCGGTGTGTCCAAACGCATTGAGACGGCAGCGGGCATGGGCGGCGCAGTGGTCTTTGTTATTACGATTGCCTCCGGCATTACGGCGGCTATCTACAATGGAATTTTGAGCAGCCGCCATATCAATCTGACTTATATGCGTACTATTGTTTTTATTGTGGTAATCGCAGCACTTGTGCAGTTTATTGAGATGGTGCTGAAAAAATACATTCCATCACTATATAATGCTCTCGGCGTATATTTGCCCCTAATCACAACGAATTGTGCAGTACTCGGCGTTGCAATCACCAACACGGATGAGGGATACGGCGTATTAAAAAGTATGTGGAATGGTTTTGGCACAGCTCTCGGCTTTACGATTGCAATTATTATTATGGCGGGCATTCGTGAGCGCACAGAACACAATGATGTGCCAGAGGTCTTTAAAGGCTCCCCGATGGTATTAGTGACAGCGGGGTTAATGGCAATTGCGTTCTGCGGCTTTGCGGGGATACTCTAAGCGCGGAAGGAGACAGGGATGATATTTATATTCTTAGATTTTAGCATCGGGGCGGTTGGAATGGCGGCTCTCGTGGTGGGAATTGTCGGTTTGCTTGTCGGCATCCTTCTCGGTATTGCGGCAAAGGCATTTGCTGTAAAGATTGATGAGCGAGAGGGGAGCGTGCGTGAACTTTTGCCAGGCAATAACTGCGGTGGCTGTGGATATGCTGGCTGCGATGCCCTGGCAAAAGCGATCGCTGCAGGTGAGGCACCTGTCAATGCCTGTCCGGTAGCAGGCGGCGCGATCCACACAAAAATCGGCGAGATTATGGGACAGAGTGCGGGGGAGACAGAAAAGAAGGTGGCATTTGTAAAATGTCATGGCACTTGTGATAAAACGGAGATAAAATATCGCTACGACGGGATTGCGGACTGTAAGAAGGCGGCACTCCTTCCGGGGCGCGGTGAGAAGCTTTGCAGTTACGGCTGTATGGGATATGGAAGCTGTGTGGCGGCATGTAAATTTGACGCAATCCATGTGGTAAATGGCGTTGCACTTGTGGACGAGGAAAAGTGCGTCGCCTGCGGCGCGTGCGTAAAGGAATGTCCAAACGGTTTGATTGAGCTGGTTCCTGCTGCTTCTGTGCAGCGCGTGGCGTGCAGTTCGCGCGATAAGGGCAAACAGGTTAAGGATGCTTGTCAGACGGGATGCATCGGCTGTATGCTCTGCGTAAAGGCGTGCGAATTCGGTGCGGTATCTGTGGAGAATAATCTGGCACATATTGATTACTCCAAGTGTACACATTGCGGAAAGTGCGCACAGAAATGTCCGCAGAAAATTATTTTAATTGGAGAGCCGGCAGAGTAGATCTTTGGGCTTGCAGAGATGTAAAGGGACTTTGCAGAAAGAGGTTGGATATGGTATGTAGAACTTGCGGTCGGGTGATCGCCAATGAAAATGCGAATTTTTGCGAGTACTGTGGAACGGCGACAAACGCGAACCGGGAGGGAGGTATGGAGTATAGCTCTTATGCGGGGGAGAATGCGGGAAATTCTTCCTACCGCGAAGGTCAGAGTTACAGAGCGGGAGGGGATTTTTCCTATAGTGGAAATTCAGCTTATGGCACCAATGCGGGATATACGAGAGGTCCGGCGGGTGATCCGGGCTTGATAGGGATATTAAATGGCACTGCTGGGACAGCGGAGGCGGAAAATTCGATGAGTTTCTCCCACTGGATTGTGGTTATGCTGCTCCCGTTAATTCCGATGATCGGAATGTTCGCATATCTGGCGATATTGCTTATCTGGGCTTTCGGGCGCACGGCAACAAAGACGCGCAAAAACTGGGCACGGGCAACATTATTGGTTATCCTGGTTTCCTTTATGATGTTAACGTATATGTTTCAGTCCGTACTTAACAGTCCAGGGATGGCGGAATTGATGAATTCAATGATGAAAAGTGGCGGGATCTCCTAGGGAAAGCAAAAAAGAAAAAAAGAGGTAGTTAGTGATAACTACCTCTTTTTGTTGTATAATCGATATACAGTTTCCGGATCAAATAAAACTGCCTTGATTTTGTTATATTTTCTGACATAAAAAGGCAAATTTGGCGGTTTACATAAAAAAATCAGAAATATATTACATATTATTTCTCAATATACAAATAATAGTACTGCGACGATACAAAGAAAAAAGATGAATCTGTAAACGGAGGCAGGGATAAATATGAAAGCAACAGGAATTGTGAGGAGAATCGACGATCTGGGACGTGTGGTAGTACCAAAGGAAATTCGTAGGACTCTGCGAATACGCGAGGGCGATCCACTGGAAATTTTTACCGATCGCGAGGGTGAAATCATTTTGAAAAAGTATTCCCCAATTGGGGAATTATCGCAATTTGCGAAGGAGTACGCGGACGCACTTGGACAGGTAACTGGACATATTGTAGCAATTACGGATAAGGATCAGTTTATTGCTGTAGCGGGCGGAGCAAAGAAAGAACTGTTGGCAAAGTCTATCAGCAAGGAGCTTGAGCAGGCAATTGAGGAGCGGGAAACTTTGATGACCAGCAAGGAGGAGCGGGATTTTATCCCCGTTTCATCTGAATTTCCGGATGTGGCAAGCCAAGTCGTCGTGCCGGTTTTGAGCGAGGGCGATGCTATCGGAGCGGTTTTAATTCTCTCCAAAGATGATGGGGAGCAGATTGGTGATACGGAGAAAAAGTTGGCCATGACGGCGGCATCATTTTTGGGAAGGCAAATGGAAGGATAAAAATAAGAAAAAGTTTTAAGAAACGGCGCAGCTAATAGGCTGCGCCGTTTTTTGATATGCAGGCTCGCGAAGTGCAGACATACATTTGCGGGAGAGGAAAAAATTTCCTCCTCCTGCATATCAGGACTCTTTTCCGGTTAGTAGGTATATTCGCGTTTTGGCTGATAATAGTAGGTCTGTAATTGTCTGTCACGGTTGTACGTAACCGCGCAGACATCGGTTTCATTCTCCGAAATTTTCTGCTGGAAAATGCGGTCAAATGATTCATTTTCCTTTGTGCCGGAAAATGTATGGGAAGCAGATTGACCGCTTTCACGCCTCAGCCGGGAGACGCTGGAAACAACCTGTACCGGAACCACTCTGAAACTACCATAAAT
>CAJUCG010000087.1 GCA_910585065.1 uncultured Lachnospiraceae bacterium | reverse complement strand
ACGCCTCTACCCCCCCCCACCCCAAATTAGCATATGGGACATCGCAATGGAAGGCAAGTATAAACAGGAATAATACACCCCTGAAGATCTGTATGCTCGGATAATATTTCTTCATTTTTGTGCCTTTCTGTAGTTACTCTCTTACCAGCCTCTCTTTATTGTTTCTACAATCTTACTTCTTGTTTCCTCATCAACCCACCAGCCGCAGGGTATATGCACATACTTGTTATACCAATCCTCCAGGTTTGGCAGATCGCACTTGGAATCAGCAAATACACTGTGTGTATCACTGCGATGGTGAAGCGGAGATGCTGTTATATTGATGCTCTCCATCAACCGGATAAAGTTATCGCGATCCTCAACCTTCATCGTATAGAGCCAGTAAGACGGTTCAGTGTATTTATAATAAGGCACAAGTGTTATTCCGGAAAGTCCTTTGAGCGTTCCATCATAAAACTTTCCATTTGCAATATACTGATCTATAATTTCTTGTGTATGCTTAAGCTGAATCTGTCCAATTATACCTGTCAGATTATTGATTCCATACTTATACCCTGCACGGGTAATGTCGTTTTCAAGGCGGGATACTTTCTTATCAAGTCCAAACCACCGGAGCTTACGAGCGGGAGCCACATCCTCAGGATTCTTAAAAGCAATTGCGCCCCCATCCACTGTGGTCATATGCTTAATAGCCTGGAAAGAAAAACAGGTAAACCTTGAATTTGATCCAATTATCTTTCCTTGGTACCTTGCGCCCAAGGCATGGGCGGCATCCTCAATAATCGGAATTCCCGTTTCATCTGAAATCTTATTAAACTCGTTCATATTGCAAACCATACCCGCATAATGAACAAGCATGATAGCTCTCGTCCGTTCCGTAATTTTTTCTCTCACCGACTCCGGGTCGAGCAGCCCAGTATTCGGATCAACATCCGCCCAAACTATTTTCGCACCGGTAATTGCGATTGCCGTATTGGTAGGTTCTGAAGTCATAGGTGTACTAATAACTTCATCGCCGGGCTCAATATTCAAGCTAAGAAGTGCTAAATGCAACGCCGCAGTACCGGACTGAACCGCAAGAATATTAGGGTTGTCCAAAAAATCTTTCAGCCCATCTTCAAAATTCCAAGCCGCCTCACCTTCTGCGATATATCCACTGTAAAGAACTTTTTCGATAGCGGGCATCATTTCATCGCGAGGTGCAATATAAGGTTTAACAAGTGGTAACATAACTATACTTCCTTTCTTGTCCTTCTTAAAATCAATTTAAAGATATAAATAAATGCCTCAATTTTAAGTATATATGAAATTCCAATATAAATAATTGCGCCTATTATAACCTGAACCATCAGACGAATTATTCTGATATATATATGGATGCCAACAAAATAAACCGCGACAACCATAACGCTGCCCATCAGAGCTGGAACAATAAGATCCAACAACTGTTCCTTTAATTTATATCCAATCAATCTATGGATATAAAAACCATACAACAATACAGCTAACGCCTGTCCTATAAGCATACTAACAGCTATAGAAAATGGAGAATCAAATAGAACAACTGCTAATATCAGCAATGATACCCCTATAATTTTACTTATTGCTTCTATTTTTAGATATATATCCGAACGTCCAATTGCTTTTACTGCTTGTATTGAACAGCTTTGTGTTGGCTGCAGCCACCACACAACGCACATAATCTGCAGATAAGGCACACATTGTAACCATTTATCAGTAAGAAATAAACTGACAATAGTATTTGCCACGACAGCCATGCCAAAGAGAATCGGGGTCATGATATACGCACTTGTTTTGGCAGCGCGTCGTGTCATCTGCTTGAGTTCAAGTGGATTACTTTGATTTTTTGAAAAAGTCGGGAACATAACCTTGGTAATCGTAGTATCAATATTAGAAGCTACAATCTGAGGAAACTGATATCCTCTGTTGTAATAACCTAAATCTTCCGCTGAATATCTTTTTCCTATAATTAATGAGCGCAATTCGGAGTACCCAGTGAACAATAAACCAGTTGCCAACAGTTTCCACCCAAAACCCACAAGAAGTTTTAACCTTGTCCATGAAAATTCGAATTTTGGCTTCCACTCCACAACAAATGCTAAGAAAACTGTGTTAAAAATGACATTTGATATGCTCTGAATAACGAGTGCCCAAAGTCCCCAACCCAAATATGCAACGAAAATTCCTATAATTCCGGATAACAAGGAGCCAATAGATGTCGAAATGAATGATTTTCTAAACATCATTTTGCTGGAAACAAAAGCGACTTGTACGCTATTATATGCAGATATAGGAATGCGAAGAGCTAAAACTCTCAAAATGACTATAAGCAGAGTGTCATCATAGTACTTGCCTATAAAAGGGGCGGAAATAAACAGTATAAAATACAGAACAATTGCACTAAAACAGTTAAACCAGAAAACCGTATTAAAATCTAAATGATCAGCATCTTTTTTTTGAATCAAGCTCATACTAAAACTTGAGTTCACAAACACATTTGCTAAGTTGATGAATACAGTAACCAGAGCAATCGAACCATAATCTGATGGTGCAAGAAGTCTTGCAAGTATAATTGTTACGATAAAACTAACAATCTGCGCTGAAATGCTCTCACAATATGCCCAAAATAGATTCTTAATAATTGCTTTTCTAGAAGTTATCTCTTGTTCCATATTGTCTCCTCCTATCCAACAATGGTGTAGAATTCAAATGAAGGGACTTGTTTAAGGCAGTGGCATGAAATACATAGTCTACACCAGGAACAGCAAATTCGGTATCGCCAGCAATCATAAACGCCTTATTCTTGAAATCACCCGTTTTGTTTTATCTCCTCTTCGTTCACTATCTTCTTCAAAATGGTACACTGGTACACTATCACTCAGTTCTTCGCAATACTTTTGTGCATCAAGCAGGCTATTAATATCGTTTCTATCAATGAAATTCTTTTTTGGTAAAACTCTTTTTCTTTCAAATCTAATTAAAGCCTTCTTTACGGCACCTACTAATGTTCGGATATACCTATATGGCTTTTTATTACAAAAAGCAAAAAATTGATTTTTAGCACTTATATGGTTTTTTATGAAAGACGCATATAATGATGAATAGCTAAATACGTTCAAATAATCTATAGCTCCATACTCTTTTAGTGCTTGTGTAAGAGACTGTGCCCAAATAGTCTCGGCTGAAAAAATTGCTGGAATCTCTGGATTCCAGATTTCTAAAATATTATCTGGCAGCCAAGCCTTCTCTTTTAAATTACCGAAATGTTCACCGCGATTTCCCTGCCCTGTTGCACTTTTATATCCATATCCTGAAATAATTAAATAATCATTTAAATAGACAGTCTTTTTGGATTCTAAGCATACACAGACAGAATTAGCCATATCAGGAGATGGACCGGGGAAATATGTATTTACTCTTTTATAAATACGCTCCAAACATTCCCTTGATACCATTTGGTGATAAACGCGGGGCATAGTAAGATATAGCCAGCCTCCCTCTCTTAAGGAAATTTTAATTTCGCGTTTGGGGTCAATTATATACACTCCACCATCAGCTTTATCCCTTACAAAAAAATTAGCTTCTTTTCTGCTTGCCCCTTGACCTTCAAATGTCATATCAGGCCAATTAAACCCCGGAATTTGAAAACAACATGCTTCAATATCATTTTCATCGCAAAACGCAGCTGCCCTTAGCATCTTTGAACATATGGTATCATCATCACCAAGCATACATATATATTTTCCAATAGCATGAGAAACTGCCAAATCACAGTTTACAGTAATATCAACATGATCTGGTTTATGGAAATACTTAATTCTAGTGTCCTTATTTCCTTTCATGTATTCGAGAATTTCCGAATTATCTTTAGTATTATCCTGAATAATAAACTCAATACGTTCAGAATTGATATTTTTGAATGAGTCAATTACTACTTTCAAGTACTTATACCTATTAAAAGTTGGAATAACTACACTCAATAAGATTTCATTCATACGTTTTCCCTCGCCTCTCTTGAATTAGTTTTCTCCTTTCGTTTGCCTTTTAATATTCTTTTTTTCTTTTCCAAGGAGTAGTAAGCAAACAAATCAGGGCTAATTATCATAAGAACCATCTTAATCTTCTGTTTTACATTGATATAGTTATTAGAAAGAAAGCTTCTGACATTTGCATGAATATATTTTTTCCAGAATTTGTATTCTTCAGCATATAATCTCTTCCCCCTATTTTGAATAATACCTAACATACTATTAATTGCAAACAAATTCATGTGTTCAAACAAACGGCTTTTTAATTCATCATCGTCTATTTCTATTTTGGATTTTATTCTTAGTAACGACTCCCAGCCATTCTTATACTTATCAATATTAAATTTAATTGTAGCTGATTCCGTATTGGTTCTCCTATAAAAATATACCTTTCTTTTCCCAACGCCAATTGCTTTAGCATACATTGATACTGAAGTTATAAATTGAAGTCCCTCTCCATAAAATAAATCCTCTGCAAAACGTATATTATGTGAAATTAGAAACTCTCTATTGTATATTTTATTCCAGCAACCGACATCAACATCCTGAGATAACAATAATGCCGTAGCCCTCTCAGATGTGAGTTTCTCAACGGTATCAATTTCTGTTTGATTTTCTCTTTTATCATGATAACAATTGATTGAAAGGCACATTTCACCTTGTGTTATTTTCATCAGGTTCAACATATAATCCACATAATCCGGGCACAGCGAGTCATCACCGTCAACAAAAACAACATATTTTCCGCTCGCCAGATTAAGTGCTATATTGCGGGTTTTACTCACTCCAAAATTGACCTTGTTATGTATAATTCTTACTCTTGAATCCTTTAAGCAAAATGAATCACAGATAAAAGATGTGCTGTCTGTAGAACAATCGTCAACAACTATAATTTCAATATTTTGATAAGTTTGATTGAGGATTGAAAGGATGCATTCCTCAATATATTTGTCTACATTATATGCTGCAACAATTATTGTTACTTTGTTATTCATATTCTATACTCCCGTTACCTTAATTCATCCCTAATGCGGATTTCAGATATAGTACAACTCTGTCATGCTCTTCGCAAAGTTTTGCTCTATATGAAGAATTCAATCCAAAATCAAGCCTTTCTATATTATTACATTCACTATTGATGTACCTATCTTCACATGAATATAAGTTTATTAGATTCTCCAATCTGCTTTGTTGACTATTCCGGTGAGTGTAGTTTCTCTCAAACACATAAAACTTTCTGTCAAAGATAATTGAAAACTGAGTCGTATGAAATGAATCGGTACAAACAAAGCTGGCGTTCTCAATTAAATGAATATAATCATAAGGAGAGCCATCAACAAACTGAAATGAAGTAAACATATGGTATTCTTCGTGTGGATACGCAAAACAGATAACCTTTAGACTATTTTTTTGGGATATCCAATTAATAACGCTTAACGAAAAATCTGAAGGTTTATCTAAAAAATGGACAAATATATACCCTCTCTCCGTATTTAATCTGCTTAGGCTGCCAAATGCATTCCAGTCAGCTTGGCTAAGGAGCAATACAGGATCAGCAACTCGCTCACAGCTTTTATTCGTTAATTTAACAATCATAGTTTGTCCTGATAATTCTCTTGCCGACAGCCTATAAAATGTTTCTATTCGTTTTTTAAACTCTTTTTCGTTGAATCGTGCTATTTTATCAACCCCAAAACTTGGGGCAAGAGAAATTTTCTTATTGTTTTCAGAGAAGCAAAGAAACATAAATGGATCTATAATTCTTGCGCCATTCCATACCTGATCTGCCCCAGCTAAAAAATACGAGTATTCGCCCCGCAATGAAAGTCTTTTTAGCTGCGAAACGGTATAACCTCTCGGTTGTAAAACATTTCTTGTAAATTTATCCAGAAAGATTTCTGATTTCTTGGATAAGCTATTGATTGACTTGTGCTGAGCTTTTGTGTCCTCAACAAAATATCTAAAAAACCCCTTGTATTTCATTGAGTTATAACAAATAACAGCTGCCTTTCTAGCCCAATATAGTAGTCGCTCCTTTCTATCCAGTTTATGAAATAAAACATCACATTCTATACCCACATTACTTAAGAATTTTTTTGTGGCATAGCATTGAAGCACAGAGCCATAATTTTTTGAGTAGATAGTTACAAGTCCTATTCTGTTCATACACTTTTCCCTTCCTCAAAAATGCTAATATAAAGGCATTATTCTTCTAAATGTTCCCGAATTATCAAATTCTACTAAGATATTTTGACTTGTATTTACGTCGGGTCGCCCCCGCTGCCATGAAAGAATAATAAAATGCCACACCGCGTTGATTAAACACGCCTGTAAAGAAGAGCATTAGAATAAATACAATACAAACTTCTCTTGAAAATCCTTTTGATGTAAATACAATATTTATAAGGCTGTAAGCTAATGTTACAATTCCGAAAATACCCGTAGTATATAAAGTTAAAGGTACGCTCGCCATAAAAATAGGAGGTATAAATCCATATCCTACACCATATATTTGTTCTTTAGCACTGAGTCTTTGATACATATGGTATGCCCATGTTCTACCTTGTATTGCATTATAGGAACTATTGATTCCGAATATCCTTCCGACGATTGCCTGAAAAGCTTCAAACTGCATCGCAATGAAAAATAATACAAATGCAATTATTATTACCAACATTGCATTCATTAAAATGTTCTCAAATTTATTAGTTGATTTTTCTCTCCTATAAAATACATACCAAAACATCCATACAAATACGCTTAGCATCAGACCCATTCCAGAGGTTGTTAATAGTATTCCAAACGTCATAAAAATAGCTTTCTTGATACTTGTTGATTTTGTTTTTCCGGCGAACAATGCGGATATTATACATATGACAACATATTGACTAAAATGAGCTGGTTCAGGAAAACAGCCACCAAACCTAGGAATGCTACCAATATATCTTATTTCAGTTGAAAATGATTCCTGATCATATAACAAGGTATCCGGTGTTATTGGACGTGCTGTTCCAGTTAGAAAATAAATTAGGTATTGTATTAGAACAGTGCATGTTAATATGATTCCAACGGTTTCAAGATAACTTCTTGCTCTATCTAAATCAAAGCTTTTTCTCAATCCAAAGTAAAGAGTAATTATACAAATAAACCACATATACAATGCAGAAACTACTCCTTTATTATCGTTTTGCCAAATGGAAAATATTATGCTTTGTACGGTAATGCAAACCAAATATGGGACTAATGGCTTTAATCCAATTGTTGTTCTATTTTTCTTAAGATTATCTAGAATAACAAATGGAGAAGCTATGGTTAGAAGAAAAGTCCCCAAATTCATAAATGGCAGCGGAGATTTTAAATAACCTAATAGCGGTAGTAAAACTATTATCAGATTATATAAGCTCGAATATCTTATTTTGATCACTGCTTTTCTTTTCATTGTTCCTCCTATGTTTCAATAAGCATATTATTGATATTGCTATATAACCTTCTAATAATTTATTCTGTCTAATAGCTTCTTTGTCAGATGTGAGTTTATTGCTACTGCGCTCACAAATAACACTTGCTTTTTACTTTTTCCTAAAATAATAAAATATAGACAGTTTAACAGAGACAGGTAATGTTTTATTTCATTCTTATGCTTAAAATTACTTATTTCTGCTCTTTGTGCAGTCAACATAATATCCGCGGCAATAAAACTATATCCCACCTTAATATATTTGCTTGTGCCTCCATTATATCTATCTGCAAAATCTATTGCATCTCTCAACCCTAATATGCTCTCTGCCCTATGATCCACATCTGATTTATTCAGCTTAGAATGGTCTTTATGCGTTCCCAAGCCGCCATAATTAATATAATAGCCATATAATCTGCACGTTGTCAGTATAACCCCTTTACAAAATGCTACATATTTACTCACAAAATAATCATCCTCGCAAAAACTGCATTTCTCTTCAAACTTAATATCATATTCTTTAATTATTTTGCTTTTAAATAGACATGCACATGCAGAAGGATGGAAAAAATAAATGTTAGCCAAAAAAATTTTCCTTGAAATATATTTTACCTGTTCATCTGTGATTAACGAAAATTCAGGATTTTTTTTACTAAATTCCACAAGACGACACATAGGCAAACAATCTGAGTATTTTTTATTTAATGAAAATAAGACTTCCAAGTAGTTGCTATCAATAACATCATCAGCATCAACAAATGTTATATAGTCCCCTTTTGCCAGTTTAATCCCATAATTTCTAGCAGCCGACACGCCTTTTCTTCCTGTATTCGCAGAAATAAATACTCTATCATCATCAAAGATTTCTCTACATAACTGAAGAGTATTATCTGTTGAATGATCATCTACTAATATTATTTCAAAATTCTTATAGCTTTGTCTACGTATAGATTCGACACAGCGTTGAATATACTTATCAGCATTGTGCATTGGCACAATTATTGAAATCAGTGGTAATTGATGGCTCATTATTCTTTCCTTTATTTCCTTTTTTTATAGAACTCATTCCAGAACCAAGTTGTTGATTCATGGTCAATACTTTCGTTGTAAACTACAACTCTGTGGTTGCTTTTGTACTTTTTAACAAGATCTTCTGTTTTGCCAATTACCTTCGCTGGTACCCCCCCCACTATGCTTCCAGAAGGTACATCCCTGATTACCACCGCTCCCGCCGCAACAATACAATTATCACCGATGCATATATCATACATCAGTGTTGCACCTGCACCAATAAAACAATTGTTTCCAACTTTTATGCATCCCACTTTTTCGTGAACCGTGGTTCCCGCTCTGGAAAAAACGCTGTTAATTCCATCATGGGTACAAAAACAAGTATCGGAGGCTATCACAACATTGTCTCCAATAGAAATAAGTTCTCCATATAACGGAACTTTTCTAGGCTGAAAACTTACATTCTCTCCACAGCTATAAAATATATGTTTCTTTTTGATATATCTTCCACGCTTGTACGAATTGTTTATTATCAAAAATCTCAACTGATGAACAAGTCTTTTTCCTTTCACACTATCACCACATTTCACTTTTTATAGTTTTATTTGAAAATATAAGAAACATTTCTCTTCATCCCAAAAACGATTCCTTAATCGGGCATTCATATGTGCGGTTCACGCACGATAGAGAGGGAAGAATCCCGTATCTACCAACGCCCTCTCTCTTTCAGCATCACCATTGCTTCTGATATCCAAAAGTTTCTGATAAGTTTTCTTATCAAATATTCTCTTTCCGATATAAAAGTGATGTAAATCACCTTTATAGAATGCTCTCTTGAATTTGAACAGACTGTCCTCACCCGCACCTACCCCGCCGCCAAGGTACAGCGTATTATAACCATTCGCGCAGCCCCAAAGAGCTGCCTCATATAGCAGAAGGTTTGTAGGTGCCAGATTACTGTACTCACGGAGTGAACCGGATAAATGGTAGTTCAGGTTCCCATTTACTCCAATCATGATGCTTGCCGCAATAATTTTTTCGTCCTTTTCCGCCCAGAAAACTTGTGCATTCTGTGGAAGATCATGTAATACTGATGTATAAAACTGTTTGCCAAAGTAATAATACTCTTCCGCATTGTCCTTATCCATTGTGCTGTTGTAGATTGCACGGAATCTGTCATAAATTTCTGGAAATCGACCGTTGTAGATTTTAATTCCGTTCTTGATAGCTTTTCTTATCATATTCCGGTTTTTGCTAGTGATGTTGTTCCAGATAATCTCTGGAGCATTCAAGTCCATGTGAACAACCTCACCAAGCCGTATAATTTCATAGAAGGGCGTACATGACTCATGATTTTTCACCATCGGATGAAATCTTACAAATTCACTTACAATATCATTTCTATTCAACCATGTGGTATAGGCATTAAAAAGTTGATCGCTGTTCTCCCCTTCAATGAGCCAGCCTCCATAGCCATATGGCGTGGCAAAATCAAAATACTGTCCTTCCTTTATTTTCCCTTTGAATCGTTCATCTCCCGCCACGTCCCGTTTCATAACCACATTGATGCCACGGGTGTAATCATCAAAATAGTAAAACAGCAGCGACTCGCCATCACCGTGAATTTGAAAAGCTTTCACATACCCACTAAGCCAATAGACATCATAATCTTTGAAAGAGCGAACGATGGAATCCCACTTTTCAGATTGTTCTATTGTATAAACCGTGAGCATCATCGCACTCCTTCCATGAATTTATTTATCGCCTCTACCATTCGGTGCATATCCTCTTCTTTGTATCTCTGGTCGCAAACGAGACTAAGTTCATTTTCATATATGAACCGCTCCTGTTCGTTCATCCGATGAAATTTGCTTATCGACCAATGAATTGGACAATAGATTTCATTTTCAATCAAGTATTGTCGCAGGCTATCCCTCTTCCCCTCTGGTACGAGAACCGAAACGAATAAAGGGCAGTCCGTCTCCTTCATATTTTTGAAAATAAGCCAATCCGATAATGCCTGGCGCAATATTTCTGCATTTGCCTGTCTCCTTCTCCTAATCCCATCAACATCTATTCTCCGAGCCAACTGCACATCTCTGTCCGATGCAGGTGCTATACCCACGCTTTCCAATATCTTTTCTGCCTCATTATATATCATCAGATATCCTTTATCTGAACGCTGCCTATTTATGTACTCTGACTTTTGCAGCATAGCTTTCTTGCGGAGAACTGCATATTGGTTTTCTACATACCTCCCCTCTTTTGCCCCTTTGTCCAACTTATACCCATCTTTTGTCCATGCATATCCGCCTGTCCAAACGCCGCACCATTTTCGGAGAGAGCCGAAATAATAGTCAGCGTCAGAATGCTTTCCGGAAAATATGGAGTGAGTCACATCACGAATTACAACTCCACTATATCCGGTCAAATCCGGCTGTTCACTTGAATATCCAAAGTAATCCGTTAAAAACAGCACATCACTATCCAAACTTATTTCCTGGATTAAACCATCCCGCCAGTAAACAGGATAGAAATGAACTTCTATTCCTTCATCAATAAATGGTTCAATCATCGTATGGCAGCACCAGGACGGCAGAGACACCGTATGCACATCCGCTTGCGTTCCTATATCCTTTATGATTGCCAGCAATGCCGATCTGCCAGATATGTACCAATCCATATCATAATTAAAAACAGTATTGTTTTCCCCGCTAACGGGAACATTCCAGAATTCACTGCCTATCTCTTTACTTCCCATACCCGCCTCAGTCATCTGCCCAGTCAATCAGACAATCAAAATTTGAAACATCAAATGTTGGTATATTCGTATGCGCCTTCACAGCCGATCGCTCTGCATATGCATTATCAATAAAAATTGACGATTTCTTATTATCTATATATTCATACTTCATTTTGTCCGGCGGCACTTCAATTATGGACGAGAACAAGTCCTCATTCAGATGAATTTTCCGCATGGTCTCGTGGATGTCATACGTATGTTTTGTAAGCAGAACTAGCTCAATTCCCTTATTCAGACATTGATATACAAATCGCATAGCTTCAGTATTAAACTTCTCCCTGTGGAATACCAGCGTATCATCAAAATCTAAATAGACGCGATCATATTTATAATCTATCTTATACCTGTCTATATAAGTTTTATCAGACTGTAGGTGGTAATTGTTCGGAGAAACACCAACATCGATGTTCGAGAAATCACACAATGCAAGTAGCGGAAGGTTTACATCAAGACTCTTGCTTAAACCAAAAGTTCCTGCAAACCTTGTACAGATCTCCATTAATTTATATTTCCCATTTTTATCCTTCTTGCATTGGGCGAACCAATATCCACGAAACTTTATATGATCAGATAAAACATCAATAATATGCTTTATCTCTTCGGTTATTTCAATATTTTCAGAACGGGCGGATATACCATTTAATAATCTCGCTCTCGTTCTTGGCTGTATAAATCTTACTGTTCCATGCCTGTCAGTGAAACAGTCAATTGTTATCTCATCACCTGGCAGATATTCACAAAGAACATACTCTATATTTTCTTTTCTTAAATCATTCAGCTCACTCCGATTATTTATGACCCTTGCATTTCTGCCTCCCTGCC
>CAJUCG010000086.1 GCA_910585065.1 uncultured Lachnospiraceae bacterium | reverse complement strand
CTTAACTCGTCTCTTACCTCTTCCATCACGCCGTCCACAATCTCATCCAGATTCAGGTTATCTGCTTCTGTTTCACTCTGCTTTTTACAAGCATTCTCCAAAGCACCGCGAACTCTGTCGATCAATTCCTCGATGTCAATGCTTTCAAGCTTCTCGCATACCCTCGTTACTTCATTCATCCTTTCAGAGATCTCTTTAAACTTTTCCTGAATTTCCGCAGATAAAAGGGACGATGTTTCATTGTCACTGCCCTTTGATCTAGGCTGCCACAGCTTTAATTCCGGATATTTCTTTTCCAAGGTCTTTGTACTGTACCAGCCATTCTTTGGAAAGCCGTCCTCAAAAATAAGATTGTGCCGCTGTGGACGCACCTTTTCATAAGGGTCCGGACTGTCCGGAAATTGCTCGTATGCGGAGAAATCCTTTGCCGTCATCACCGTCATATACGCGCGTATTGCAGCAAATTTTAACTGCGTATATTCATTGTCCAGTGTCCTAAACGGAATTTCGTACAATTCCCAGCCATTCATCTTCTTTCGCGGCCGGATAAAATTGCGGTTTAGATTGTAGGTATAGCACTGTTCCTGATCATTGTTGAAAATAACCTGAAAGCGGCATACCTCGTCGTTTCGGTCATTCTCGCCGCCGTTGAGCCAGAAAGTAAAGCTGCAGTTCGTATGTTTTGGCAAAAGCAAAGTTTCCGAGATAATCTCCGTCCAGTTGTTCGACCAGTCCGCAATCATATAAGCCTCAGAGAGATTCCCGTCCGGTCCTACCATAAAGGAACGATTCCCGACATTGTGGCTGCAGTCGCAGTTAAATTTCCAATTTCTCGCATCAAAATACAGCTTTAATACTTTGCTTTTCTCCTGCTTGTTTTCTGCCTCTATGTTCATAAGATCCATCTTAATTACCTCCGATTTTTGTATGGTATCGGACATATTCAGATGAATAGTAAAGTCGTTCATATAGTATGCCCGACCCTTTTTTACCAGTCCGACTGCTCTTTTTGGATAAGTCGAACCAATCTTTACGCCATCCGCATCTAAAACTTGGATGGTCTTTTTGTCAATGCAAATGTTTTTTGTCATGGGTGTCTTCCCCTCTTTTTTTGCCGTTTTTTGTTATGGGTGCCGCTCCCCGCACTTTTATTGTAATATGGATCGCTAAAACTTGTCAATAAGAATTTTAGAAATTTTTGCACAATAGTAAATATTATTTATAACCAGGCAGGGGGGCAATTTTTTTCTCCTGCTCACTGCTCAACCTACATAATGTGTTAGCAGCAAACTTCCATATGCAGATCCGTGCAAAAAAGGCTCGCGGACAAATCTATCCGCGAACCTTTCTGCTCTGGTTTTATTATTCTATATTAGCAAACGCCCTGCGCGATCATTGCATTTGCAACCTTCTCAAACCCTGCGATATTTGCGCCGACAACATAATCCCCTTCATGACCATATTTCTTTGCCGCATCATCCAGATTATGGAAAATATTTACCATAATTCCCTTTAACTTGGAATCAACCTCCTCAAAGCTCCAGGAAAGGCGTTCGCTGTTCTGAGACATCTCAAGTGCGGAAGTCGCTACGCCGCCCGCATTTGCCGCTTTACCCGGCGCAAAGAGAACCTTGTTCTCCTGCAAATACTTTGTTGCCTCAAGCGTCGTCGGCATATTCGCGCCCTCTGCCACTGCAAAGCATCCATTGGCAACCAGAGTCTTCGCATCGTCAAGGTTAAGCTCGTTCTGCGTCGCACATGGAAGTGCGATATCGCATTTTACTGTCCAAACACCCCTGCCCTCGTGATACTGCGCACTTGGTCTCGCCGCCGCATACTCGGTAAGTCTTGCGCGCTTTACTTCTTTTACTTCTTTTAAGAGCGCGACATCAATCCCCTCCGGATCGTAGATCCATCCGGTGGAGTCAGAACAGGTCACTGGCTTTCCGCCAAGCTGCTGTGCCTTCTGAATCGCATAGATTGCTACATTTCCAGCACCGGATACAGCGATAGTCTTGCCTGCAATCTCCTTGCCATTGCATTTTAACATCTCCTCCGTCAGGTACAAAAGCCCGTAGCCTGTAGCCTCCGTTCTCGCTAAGGAACCGCCGTAGGAAAGACCCTTTCCGGTAAGCACACCCTCATAAACGCCGCGGATCTTTTTGTACTGACCGAACATATAGCCGATCTCTCTCGCACCAGTTCCGATATCGCCAGCCGGAACATCTTCATCCGCGCCGATATATTTGTAAAGCTCATTCATAAAGCTCTGACAGAATGCCATCACTTCGCGGTCTGATTTGCCCTTCGGATCAAAATCAGAACCGCCCTTGCCGCCGCCGATCGGAAGGCTGGTAAGAGAATTTTTAAAGATCTGCTCAAACCCAAGAAACTTAATAATGCCGATGTTTACCGAAGGATGCAGGCGAAGCCCTCCCTTGTACGGTCCGATCGCGTTGTTGAACTGTACGCGGTAGCCGGTATTTACCTGAACCTGTCCCTTATCATCCACCCACGGCACACGGAATTTGATCTGCCTGTCCGGCTCGGTAATTCTCTCAAGCAACGCCTCCCTGCGATAGAGATCCTCGTTTGCCTCCACTACTGGACGCAGGGATTCAAGCACTTCCTTCACTGCCTGATGAAACTCCGGCTCGCCCGGATTCTTCGCAATCACCTTCTCAATCACTTCGTCAACATAACTCATAATTCTATTCTCCTTTTCTTTATTCGCTCTGCCTCCGCCGAACCACAAAAAATATGCACTTGTCTGCAAAAAGAGCGGCATAATATAATACAATAAAAATGGGTACACAAAAATAAGCAGTACGCCCTTGTATTGCTGATTGACATTATATAATACCTGGTGAAAAATTGCAAGATTTTTTTTGAAAATATTTCCTCTTAATCGGTGCGCGGGGTGCTTGCGTCAGCAACTAATTTCTTGCTCCTGTGCATAAAAAGAAGCGACACCGTATCTTATCCGATGCCGCTCCTTTTCTCTTTCCTATTTATTATAGAATACAATCTTTCCAAAATCCGGCTTTAAGCTTGCGCCGCCAACCAGACCGCCGTCAATATTTTCCTGTGCAAACAATTCTGGCGCGCTCGCCGCAGAAACACTCCCGCCATATTGAATGCGGATTGCCTCCGCTGTCGCCGCATCATAGATCTCACCGATGCAGGCGCGGATCGCCGCACACACTTCCTCCGCCTGCGCAGTGGTCGCCACCTTACCAGTGCCAATCGCCCAGATCGGCTCGTAGGCAATTACCGCGGTCTTTGCTTGATCCGCAGTCACATTTAAGAATGCAATCTTTATCTGCTGACGAATCCAGTCGATCGTGATCTCCTGCTCCCTCTGAACAAGGGACTCGCCACAGCAGATGATCGGGGTGATCCCATGTTCAAATGCCTTTAATACCTTTTTATTTACCGTTTCATCCGTCTCAGCAAAATATTCACGTCTCTCAGAATGCCCGATAATCACGTATTTTACGCCGATATCCGTAAGCATATTTGGTGCGATCTCGCCGGTGTAGGCACCGCTCTCCTCGTAGAACATATTCTCCGCGCCGATTGCAATATTTGTCCCCTTCGCCGCCTCAAGTGCTGTGGTTAAAGAAATCGCAGGAACGCAGAAGACAACATCCACATCCTCATTGTTCACTAAGGGTTTTAATTCCTCAATCAGCTTTACCGTCTCGCTCGGAGTCTTGTTCATCTTCCAGTTTCCGGCGATAATCTTTCTTCTTGCCATATTTTTTTCCTCCATATGCCCGTCTGGGATTTTATTTGTCGTTTGCCGCTGCAACGCCCGGAAGCTCCTTGCCCTCCAAAAATTCAAGGGACGCGCCGCCGCCCGTGGAAATATGGGTCATCTTGTCGCCAAAACCAAGCTGATTAACTGCCGCCGCCGAATCTCCGCCGCCGATAATGGTGGTCGCATCGATCTCTGCCAATGCCTGTGCTACTGCGATTGTACCTTTTGCGAAATTGGACATTTCAAATACGCCCATCGGTCCATTCCAAACAACCGTCTTCGCGCTCTTAATCGCATCCGCATAAAGTTTGCAGGTCTCCTCGCCGATATCAAGCCCCTGCTCGTCCGCTGCGATTCCACCCAGACTAACCGTATGGAATGGCACATCGTTGGCGAATTCCTTCGCCACTACTGTATCCACTGGAGTGAGAAGCTTTACACCCTTTTCCTTCGCTTTCTCAAGCATCTCCTTCGCATAGTCAATATAGTCCGCCTCAAGGAGGGAATTTCCAACTTCATATCCCATCGCCTTCATAAAGGTATAGGCCATACCGCCGCCGATAATAAGAATATCTACCTTGTCGAGCAGATTATTGATCACCGAAATCTTCGAGGAAACCTTTGATCCTCCAAGGATTGCCACAAATGGGCGAACTGGGTTATTCACTGCGTTGCCTAAGAAGTCGATCTCTTTTTGCATCAGATAGCCAACCACCGCGGTATCCACATACTGTGTCACACCGACATTTGAGCAGTGCGCTCTGTGCGCTGTGCCAAATGCATCATTTACAAACACATCACAGAGAGAGGCAAGCTCTTTGGAGAACGCCTCCCCGTTTTTGGTTTCCTCCGCGCGATAGCGAGTATTCTCAAGCAGGACAACATCTCCGTCATTCATCGCCTCAACCGCAGCTTTTGCATTCTCACCGACAACCGTCGGGTCCGCTGCAAATTTCACTGGCTGTCCGAGAAGTTCCTCAAGTGCCGTGGCAACCGGTGCCAGGGAAAGTTCAGGCTTTGGCTCTCCCTTCGGCTTTCCTAAATGGGAGCAGAGAATTACCTTGCCGCCGTCGCCAATCAATTTCTTAATTGTCGGAAGTGCTGCCACCAAACGAGTGTTGTCCGTGATCTTACCATCCTGCAGCGGCACGTTGAAATCGCAGCGCACCAGCACTCTCTTGCCCTTTACATTGATATCGTCCACTGATTTCTTATTTAACATATTTTCCTCTCATTCCGCCGGGATCCCCGGCTAAATATTTTAAAATTGCAATCGGGCAGGGGGAAGTTTTTTCCTGCTGCCCGCTGTGCCGCCAATGTAATTCCCCTGCATCGGCGTGCGCATAAAAAAGAAAAAGGGGTGCGGTCCTTACAGACCGGACCCCTTACTGAGTCTTTTACCAAGAAATCCCAATCCGATTTTGCGCAAGCATAAATTATGCCAGCTCTGCAAAATACTTGATAGTGCGAACCATCTGGCTCGTGTAGGAGTTCTCGTTGTCATACCAGGAAACAACCTGTACCTGTGTATTGCCATCCTCCATCGGTGCGCACATTGTCTGTGTTGCATCGAAGAGAGAACCATAGCGCATACCAATAACATCGCTCGATACGATCTCATCGGTGTTGTAGCCAAACGACTCGGTTGCAGCCGCCTTCATCGCCGCATTTACCTCATCCTTTGTCACTTTGCCCTTAACTACTGCCACAAGGATCGTGGTGGAGCCAGTCGGAACCGGAACTCTCTGTGCAGAGCCGATGAGCTTACCATTTAATTCTGGGATAACAAGACCGATCGCCTTTGCTGCGCCAGTGGAGTTTGGAACGATGTTCTGCGCACCTGCACGGCTTCTTCTCTTGTCACCCTTTCTCTGCGGACCGTCAAGGATCATCTGATCGCCGGTGTAAGCGTGTACCGTCGTCATAATACCGGACTGGATCGGTGCGAAATCATTGAGTGCTTTTGCCATCGGAGCAAGGCAGTTTGTTGTGCAGGAAGCAGCGGAGATAATTGTGTCTTCCTTCTTTAAGGTATCATGGTTTACATTGTAAACGATGGTCGGAAGATCGTTGCCTGCCGGAGCGGAAATAACTACCTTCTTTGCGCCCGCTGTGATATGAGCCTGAGCTTTGTCCTTGGATGTATAAAAACCAGTGCACTCAAGAACGACATCAACGTCAAGCTTGCCCCACGGAAGTGCCTCCGCCTTTGCTTCCTTATAAATCGTGATCTTCTTGCCGTTTACGGTGATGGAATCTTCGCCGAACGATACGGAATCCGCATACTTATATTTGCCCTGTGCGGTATCGTACTTTAACAGGTGAGCCAACATTTCCGGGCTTGTCAGGTCGTTGATTGCAACTACCTCATACCCCTCCGCATCAAACATCTGTCTGAATGCGAGACGACCGATACGTCCAAAACCATTGATTGCTACTTTTACTGCCATGATTTTATTCCTCCTAAATATTTTTAACGGATTGTTAAGTTTTTGTCAGACTCTGGAAAAATTTACCTCTTTTTCCACAGTATCTGACACAAGCTTAACCCTGTTTCTTATTCTACCCAACTTTCCCATAAAATTCAAGTGGGAATTTCATTTTTTAGAAAGAATTTACTATTTTGTTTCTGCGTAGTCCACAAAACTGATATCAAGATCCACCGCAGCCGCGATCCCCGGTACTTTTCCCTTATCTGAGTACTGCAGCATCTGATATTGGTACGGAAAGGTAAATGTCGTGCCGTAGTACGCATACCATTTGTCATACATGGTCAGACGCTCTAAGTCGATCCCTAGAATCATCCATCTCGTATTCGCATAGATCATCGGACGATACCCCGCCGCCTTTATGGTCTCACAGAATGCAATACAGATATCTGTGCGCAGATCGCGCGGCAGATTATTTGCGCGCGCATTGTAGGTGGTCACTACCTCAGTATCAAAGATAACCGGATATGTAATCTTGTAGTCCCGGATATACTCTAGTACCATATCGGCTTCCTCTATAGCTTCCTCAATCGTTGTCGCCTGCGAGAAAAAATAAACTCCCACATCCACGCCCGCCTCGTTTGCCCCCTTGATATTTGCCTCATAGTATGGATCAAGTTCCAGCGTCCCCTCATTCATTCCCCGATAGCCGAGCCGGATAATCGCGTAGTCGATCCCTGAATCCTTTACCAATTTCCAGTTGATATCACCCTGATATTTGGACACATCAATGCCCGTGCGCGATATCTTTTGTCCGTTCTCATCAAAATATTCAAAAAACCCGTTCTCGTTCTGAATCAGACGCTCCATATCATAATCCACGCGCGCCACCTCATCCGACAGCGCGATATAGTAACGCTGCTTATTCTTGCCGCTGATGGTAATATGTTCTGTCATTCGGCTCTCCCTAGGCAAGATAATTCCTGTACTTCCCGGATCTTCCTGATACGGGGTAACATAAGCTCCAAATTTTACATTTTTCAGCACGATATCGCGGTCTACCGCCGCAATTTCGCCGCTTAGCTCCCCTAGATACTCCCCGTTAGCAGTGTAGACCACCGCGGAAAAACTCACTTTCTCCTCCGCAAGTTCCAGCGTGAAATACTGCTCGAATAAAAGTGGATTTTCCCCGCTGTAGACGGCGTTGGTATAAGTCGTCTGCGCGATCTCATACTGGTATGGAACAGATCCGATGGTCATGGTCATATAAGTATTGGAATGTCCCTCCTGTGTATTGCCGCCCTCTACATATTCTAAGGAGAACAGTTCAGTAAGTGCCGATTTTAATTCCAATTCGTTGTACTCCCACAATTTTTCTCCGTCCATCATACAGATGCGCTCCGGAATAGTTTCCTTGGCTCCCGCATACTGCAAGAAGACAAGCTGATCCCCTTCAGTTCCCGCATACGCGCCATACTTTGGAGCTAAAAGCGCGAGATTTCCTTCTAGATCATATTCCCATGGGCGCACAAAAAGCCGCCCTTCCCTTTCTAAGCGCAATTGTCTTTCTCCCTGGTCTTTTGGATATTCATTCCAGTAGACAATCCGAAGCTCCTGATAGGAAAAACAGAGTGCCTCCCTGCCATCAACCTGCTCAACTGATGCAGTAAACGGCGCGATCGCCGTCTGCTGCATCGCCGCCACACGCTCTTTTAAATCGGTGACAAGAAAATCAGTCTGTGGCTCGCTCTCCCCTTCATCTCCAAAAGATGGTGCGGGTGTGGGCGATAGATTTCCGCTCACCGCCGGAACATTTTTTCCCTTTTGCACTTGATGATAGACAAAAAACGAAGTCCCTGCGACCAAAAGGCAGACCAATTCCACGGCAGCAACCGTCCGCCAGAAATTTTTGCTCTTTTTCTTTTCAAATGCTTCAAGGTGCTTCTTTATGCTTTTTACCTCCCCATCCGCCGCTGAGATGTCTCCCTTAACAAATTTCAGCTTTTCGCGCAGGGCACGCACATCCTCTGAAAGCTGCGCAATCCTCTCCTTCTGCACAAGTGCGTCCTCGAACTTTACAAGCTCTCCCGCAATCTCCTCTGCTGTCTGCTCTAACTCCCCACAGTTTTGATTGTATCTAGAATACCGCTCCGCCGTTTCATTTAGATGTTTAATCTCTTTCATTACGTCGAGTGCCTGCGAATTTACTTCCTCTTTTATTTGACCTCTTCGATTCTTCTCCTGCACTTTCTCCTCCTTATTATGAAAACCGACATTTTTCTACATCTTACATCATAACAGAAAAACAAAACAAATTCAATTGATAAAAGCTTAAATTTGTATTACATTTTACTTTCAATCAGAAAACATAGAACGGATTTACAAAAAAATTTTAATTTCCTCTTGACATTCTTATAGTTATCGTGTATGATAAAAGACGTGTTGAGGAACATAGTTTTTGCACGAGTGGCTCAGTGGTGGAGTATCGCCTTGCCAAGGCGAGGGTCGCGGGTTCGAATCCCGTCTCGTGCTTGTATTTTTAAGATATGAGAGCGCGAAAAGATAGGGATAAAGAATTATAGTTCTTTGTCCCTATCTTTTCGTTTTGGAATCGGAAACTTTTTGCAAAAGCCGCTGTTAGACCGTGAATTCCCTATTTCAAATGAACGGGATCGCAGCCATTCTCTTTCAATTTTTCTTCGTATTGTATCAGAAGCTTCTTCTCGTTGCAAAGAGCTTTTCCAAGCATCTGCATCTGCACTTCTGTGCAGTCCGCAAGCTGAGCTTCAATCTCCTCAAGAACCATGGCACGCGTCTGTCCCTTGTCGTTTATCTGGTCATACAAAAGCATATCCGGCCTCACCTGAAGCGCGTTTGCTAACCCGACTAAAATTGGCAGACTGAATTTTGTTTTGCCGTTCTCAATATTGCACATATGCGGCACTGAGATATCAATTATCTCCGCCAGTTCCTCCTGCGACATTTTCCGCGCTTTGCGATAAATCTTTACTCTTTTTCCGATTGCTGAATAATCAATTTTCATGCGATTTCCTCCATTCTCATTTTATTGAATATTATTCAGAAACAAAATAAAGTATTGCATAATTTTAAAATATTTTTTTTATCCTTCCTGCTAATTGCCTACTTTATCCTTTTTTTATTCTTGAAAAAGCCCCAAAATTCTACAAATATAGTCAATTTTTTTCTCCGCAGAATCCCCCTTGAAAAACTCACAAAAAACGACTATAATAAAAAAGAATCAACGAAAAACAGAAAGGAGTTCCCTATGTGGTGCCCAAAATGTAAAAATGAATATCGGGAGGGAATTACAGTATGCATGGACTGTAAAGTCGATCTGGTGGAATCTTTAGATGAGACCGAGGAAGATACAGAGCTGCTTCATTCCTTCGCGGAAGAAGACGATGCAAAAAAGCTTGTCTCTTATTTGGAATATTCTGGAATTTCCTCCCATTATGAACCAATGAAAGAGGAAAATCTCTTCGGTGTCTTTCTGGAAAAAAAGAAGATGAAACAGGCAAAAAAAGCCTTTGCTGCTTTTTTGACTGTGGAGACACAAAAACGTTTAGAGGGCATGATGGATAGTGATAGTGTAGCTGCTGTGGAGGATGAGTCAAGTACAGTAAAATCAGCATCCGAGGAGGAGAAGGACGAGGGACAAAGAGAGGAAGACCAAGAAGAAATTATGGAGGAACTTCGCCTTGCACTCTCGTCAGCAAGTCAGGGCAGCTATGTATCCAAGGCAGAAAAAAGTGCAGATTACCGCTCTTCGGCCATTACCTTTCTCTTTTTTGGCGTGGTGGGGCTGATTGTAATGGGGTTACACTGGGCGGGCGTATTTCAGTACTTTTCCACACTCTCTTCTATTGTGATCACTGTACTTTTTGTAGGTTTTTTGTTTGTTGGGATCGACAGTTTTTCCCGCGCGAAAAAAGCCAAGGCGGAATCGGAGGAGGAGGAACGTTTTACTGCACAATTAAAGGAATGGCTTGAGCAAAATCTTACTTATAACACGCTTTTAGCAGCCGACCAGGCAGATTTGTCAAAAGAAGCAAATTTCTTAAATGAGATGAATGAGATGAAAAAGATTATCCAGAAAAATTTTGGGGAACTTGACCCTGCGTTTTTAGAACATTTTACCGAAGAATATTATAACGAACATTTTGACAATATATAGAAGTATTTGGAAAAATTTAGTAAATAGGAGGGGGAGGTTAAAGAAACAAGAACCAGTTTCTTTAACCTCCCCTCAAAAATTCTAAAATTCAAGCATCTGTGCTGCAACCTCAGTAATATTGGGCTGCAAACTTTCCAACGCATCTGTTACCACAATCGAACTATGTGTTTTTCCATCATACCAAGTATAGATGGTATTGACAAAATCCATCCGATCAATTTTAATTTTGGAGCCCTCCTCCGTGGAAATCGCAATATTTTTTAGAGTCAATTCATAAGAAATCTTAAAAATCTCTTGTTCCCCCTGCATAGATGACTGCATATTTAGATTCTTCACCGTCGCTTTTTTCGCATTGTATGCCGATTTCCAACTTTCCTGCAGCGATTCCTTAGTGTAAGTGGAAGAAAGCGCGGCGGCAAGCAATTCGACATCCTGTGCCTCATCCACCTGATCAAACATCACCTGGATATTGGAGACGGCATATCCGTCCGAATTCTTTACCTGCACCAAAAATAAAGTATAATTTTTTGAAGTTTCCTGTGCGGTTATCTCATACCCTTCCGGCAGATTTATCGAATAATTGCCAATTTTCCGTGCTATCTTTTTGTAGTTTTTTGTTGTTACGGTCAGGGTGATCTCATCCTTTGCCAACACAGAGTCCGTATATTTCTCCCTCGCGCCCGCCCAGTTTTGGTATGCCCCCTCATCCTGAAATACATAGGCATAAACGATGTAGGTAGCGCATTTTTTTGCAGTGAATTTTCCGGAGGCATCCACCTGTGCATTGGTGGTGGTCTTTCCCTTTTTCGTCAACACCTCATAATAAATATAATTTCCTGTATTTTTATTCGCTCCTGCAGCGGTCTTACAAGTGTAAGAAAGCTGGTAAGTCTTATTTTTAAACAGGGCATTGGGTTTGGTCTTTTTTAACCCAAGTGAGATACTCTTGATATTGTCATATACGCGCACCGCCGCCTTCTTTCTCGTCTTTTTCCCCGATGTGTCCGTGACGGTACAGACAATCGTTGTATTTCCAGGCGAAACTGCGGTAATTTTTCCGTTTTTGTCCACCGCAGCAACCGCTTCATCCTTTGAGGAAAACAAAATAGTATCACCCTTTTTGGTTCCGGAAACCTCAAGGGAACAGGTATTTTTTCCCTCCTCTCCAAGCAGAAGAACAATGTCAGTTTCTGACAGTTTTACCGCTGCTTTTACTGGCATTGCACCGGACAAGAATACGGCAAATAAAAAAACACCAAAAATTATCTTACCCCAATTTTTTCTTTGTTTTTCCATAAATTACTCCTTTCTTGTTTTTAAATACCGTTCTTTATATTTTAAAAATTTCCTCTAACTCCTCTTTCGTCAATTTACTGATAAAGGTTTCTTTGGCATGGATCACCGAGTCAGACAGATTCTTTTTCTTCTCTTGCAATTTAAAAATTTTCTCCTCTATAGTTCCCTTAGTCAAAAGCTTTAGGACATGAACTACATTTTTTTGCCCAATGCGATATGCGCGGTCGGTCGCCTGGTCTTCCACCGCCGGATTCCACCATGGATCATAGTGAATTACCATATCTGCCCCGGTCAAATTTAGCCCCGTGCCGCCGGCTTTTAGCGAGATCAGAAAGATCGGGCGTTCCCCAGCATTATAGCGTTTTACGTATTCTAAGCGTGTTGCGGCGGAAGTGGAGCCATCCAGATAAAAATATTTTTGCTCTTTTTTATCTAATTCTGCCTGAATAATATGCAGCATTGAAGTAAATTGCGAAAAGATAAGGATATGATGT
>CAJUCG010000085.1 GCA_910585065.1 uncultured Lachnospiraceae bacterium | reverse complement strand
CGGGTGATCGACAAAGGCAGCGATTGCCTCCTCCCCATTTGTTGCCGTGTCAATCTGCACATTGGTCATGGAGAGGATCTCCTTTGCGATCTCAAGATTGAGCATATTATCCTCCACGAGCAGAAGACGGTTTTTAGAGTAATCAGTGATTTTTGGTGCAGCTTCCTGATCCTCCCTGTCTGTTTCCTCCTTGGTAAAAGGGCAGAGTGCTTCGGCAAGGCGGCTCTTAAAGAGCGGCAGCGGAATAAAGGCACTCACCCCAAGCTTCGTCATAAAATATTCCATCTCCGACCAGTTGTTTTCAGAGAGCATAAGAATTGGAAAATCTTTGCCCTTGCGCGCGCAGATATCCGGCAAAAGTTTAGAGATATCAATATCTGCGAGATGATCGGCAGTCAGCAGCGCGAAGTATTCCTTTCCGGAAATATCCGCATCGTTGAGCATATCGATCGCCTGATTTCCGTCTGCGGCGATATCGAAAGTAATATCAAGACCTTTTAACAGCTGCGGCAGCGCGGCAAGTTTGTTGTCGTCCCCCTGCATAATAAGAACATGGCGGCCGGAGAGGGAAGAAAATCGGGAACTGTCTTCCTTACAGCGTTTGAGTGGGAGACAAATCGTAAATTCAGAACCTTTGTGCAGTTCACTTTCTACCGTGATGGTGCCGCCCATCATCTCAATTAGTTTTTTGGTGATGGTCATGCCAAGTCCCGTGCCCTCAATACGGCTGATTGTTGTAGAGGCTTCGCGCTCAAATGGCTGGAAGATTTTGGCTAAAAACTCCGGAGTCATCCCCATCCCATTATCTTTTACCGTCAGAGTCAAAAGTACATGATCATCCCCGTTAACTCTCTGCTCTAAATTCATCCAGATATCGCCGCCTTCCTGCGTATACTTGATCGCGTTGGAGAGAATATTTAAAAATATCTGGCGGATTCTTGTAGAATCGCCGATCAAATTTTCATATTCGATCCCGCAAAGTTCCAGATGAAATTTCTGATTCTTTGCCGCAGTCTGTGGGCGGACGATAACAAGAATGCTGTGAATCTGGTCAGCAAGCTGGATATGTTCTTCATTCAGCACAATTCTGCCGCTCTCAATACGGGACATATCAAGCACTTCGTTGATCAATTCCATCAGATGCCCGGATGCCGTTCGAATTTTTTTTAGACAGTCCTCAACACGAGCAGAATCATCGGAATAATTTAGGGCGATATCCGTCATCCCAATAATCGCGTTCATCGGAGTCCGGATATCATGCGACATTTCGGAGAGAAAGCTAGTTTTTGCTTCGCTTGCAGCGTTTGCTGCGGCAAGTGCCTCGCCCATACGAGCCTGATAGTTAAAAAGGCGTTCTGCAGATTCCCTCTCTGCCTCATTCTGATCGAGAAGAAAGATAAGGCAGGTATCCCCGCAAAAAGAAGAGGCAAATATGCGCAGAATACGATCGGTTTTTTCATAGCAAAAAGGACCAAGTTCCGACCCGCCCATATGGGAGGAAAATGCGGGAAAAAGATGGCCAAGGGTCTGTCCGGGAAGTGTTTTTATAGGAAAACCTAAAAGGAGAGCTGCCCTTGGATTTGCATAAATAATTGTGGAATCGGGGGAAAAGGGCGGGGAGGCGATCAGATATCCATGGGAAGCCCCGTCAAACATTTCCTGAAATTCTTCATAAGTTTTCATAACCCATCCTCTCAAAAAAATTGTATCCCTATTTTATCATTGAATGGAAAAAAAGTAAAGTTGATATTCGAGAGAAAACGCGCTATACTGATAAGATGAAGAGAGAAAGGAAGGAAAAAAGAAATGGGACTGACTGCGGAGAGGGTGGTAGAAATCCTGATTGGAAAAAAATTCCATATTTCCTTTGCTGAATCCTGCACTGGAGGACTGGCTGCTGCAAGGCTGGTGGAGGTGCCGGATGCGTCAAAGGTGTTTGATGCCGGATTTGTGACCTACGCAAATGAGGCGAAAGTAAATTATCTGGGGGTGCTGCCGGAGAGTATCGCGAAGTATGGCGTGGTAAGCGAGGAAGTGGCGGGGCAGATGGCGGTAGGTGCGGCGAAAAAAAATTCTGCAAAGGTCGGTGTAGGGATCTCCGGGATTGCAGGACCATCGGGCGGGACAGAAGAAAAGCCTGTCGGTATGGTTTGTTTCGGCTTTTATGTGGATGGGGTGCTGACAACAAGGACGAAGAATTTTGGAGAAATCGGAAGAAATATGGTGCGCGAGGCGAGTGTTGAATTTGTGTACCAGACGTTGGAAGAACTTTTGGAGGGGGAAAATTAGCGAAGAAATTTTGGAGGGTATATGAAGAGAGAAAGCTATGAGAAAATTAGGACGTGGTTTTTGCGCGCTCCCTGGCGCATACTGCTTCTTCGCACAGCGTACAAAGGACTGCCGCTTATTGTGGCGGCAAGTTATCCGCTCTGCCTGCTGCTTTGTTTTTTGTATCAAAGGGAATTGTTCTTACGCGCAGTAATTGTTCCGGCATTACTTTTTCTTTTTCTTTCCTTAATTAGGTATCAGTTTAATTTTCCACGCCCATATGAGAGGGAAAAAATTATACCGCTGATCCAAAAGCAAAAGAAAGGGCATTCTTTCCCTAGCCGCCACGCGGCAAGTGCTGGCATTATTGCGGCAGTGTGGATGGCATATAGTTATCCGGTGGGAATTATTATGATAATTTTGACTTTTTTTATTGCGGTAAGCCGTGTACTTGCAGGGGTGCATGATGTGCGGGATGTTGCTTTTGGCGGGGCAGCCGGATTTGTGGCAGCATGGATATTTTTTATGTAATGAACTACTTGACGAAACCGTTATTTCCAGTTAAACTAAAAGTATCGCGGGGGAAGCCCGGAAAGATTGGAGGATAAGAAAGATGGGTATTTTATCGAGATTTAAGGATATCATGTCGGCAAATATTAACGCGTTGCTTGACAAGGCAGAGAATCCGGAGAAAATGATTGATCAGTGTCTGAGAAATTTGCAGGAGGACTTAGGGAAAGTCAAGTCTGAGACAGCCAGCATTATGGCGGAGGAAGCAAGGGCAAAGAGGGAACTTGACGAGTGCAGCGCAGAGATTGAGAAGATGCAGAAATTTGCGATCAAGGCACTTGAGAAGAATAATGAGGACGATGCGAGAAAGTTTTTGGAGCAGAAGGCATCACTTTCCTCAAAACAGACCGGATTGCAGCAGACCTATGATCTCGCGCATCAAAATGCGGAGCAGATGAAGCAGATGCACAGCAAGTTAGTTGCTGATATTGGGGAATTGGAGTCGCGCAGGGCGATGATTCGCGGCAAACTTGCAGTGGCAAAGACGCAGGAGCGCATGAACAAGATGGGCGATTCCGTCAACAGCGCGAACCGCTCGATCGCAAGCTTCGAGAAATATGAGGAGATGGCAAATAAGAAGTTAGACGAGGCCAATGCTATGGCGGAGTTGAACAAGATGGAAAAATCTGGGGATATCCGCGATCTGACTGCAAAATACTCGCAGGGTTCGGACGTGGATGACGAGCTTGCAGCACTCAAGGCAAGTCTTGGCAAGGCGTGAGATTTTTTCTGCAAATTGGCGGGGAGGGGGCTGTCACAGGGTAGGGATTGTGGCAGCCTTCCTTTCGCAGAAGCTTTAGTAAAAGGGAGGAGTATAGCGGCAGGCGGGAAATATGCTTGCAGAAATGAGGAAATATGGTAGTCCAGTATAAATGTCCGAGCTGCGGTGCAGATATGCGATATGACGCGGAGACGGGGAAACTAAAATGTGGTAGCTGCGGAAAGCTTATGGCAGTGGATGATGCAAAAAAAGCTGAGGGGAGGGAAAAAGATTCAGAGGAGAAAATAAGCCCTTTTCGCCCGGAGGAGATCGAGGATGAAGCAGAATTTGGGCGGATTGAGCGCGAGAAGGGCAGTGCCGAATTTGACGGGGAGGACGGACACCAGTATATCTGCAATAACTGCGGTGCGGTGGTGATTACAACGACGGATACAACGGCGACAAAATGTAGTTTCTGCGGTGCCCCCGTGGTGCTTGGCGACCGTCTGAGCGGAAGGAAGGCTCCGGTCTGGCTGATCCCGTTTAAGATAACAAAGAATCAAGCGATGGATGCGTTTCGCAAATGGTGCAAGGGCGGAAAACTTACGCCAAAGGATTTTATGACGGCGGATCGCATCAAGAACATTACAGGGATGTATGTTCCATTTTGGCTCTATGATATGGATGGGACGGGGGAAGCGGACTGTACAGCAACGCGTGTGCGCACCTATTCGCAGGGGGACTATATCTATACAGAAACAAAATACTATCATGTATATCGGCGTGTACATATGACTTACAGCAAAGTGCCCGTGGATGCCTCGGAGAAAATGAATGATGAGATGATGGATAAATTGGAGCCGTTTCACGAGAGCGAACTCACCCATTTTGAAATGCCATATCTGGCAGGATACTTGGCAGAACAATATAATTATGATGACAATGAATTGCTTCCGCGCGTGAGGGAGCGTATCGGACGATATGCAAATGAGTATCTGGCATCGACTATCACTGGTTATTCTACTGTTACCTACCACCGAAAAGATATTCAGCTAAATCCGGTAAATGCGCGCTACACACTGCTTCCGGTCTGGATGGTATGCTACGATTACCGCGACAGCGAGCATATTTTTGCGATGAATGGGCAGACGGGCAAGATTGTCGGTAAGCCTCCGCTCTCAAAGCAGAAGATGGCAATGTGGTTTGCGGGGATCAGTGCAGGAGTCTTCGCCCTGATGCGCTTAGTTACATTATTTTTTGTCTAGGGAGGGAGAAAATGGGAAAAAAGCAATGGTTTGTATGGCTGTTTATAATATTTTCTCTCCTGATCGCGCCAAAGAGTATTAGGGGTGCGGTTGTCCCCGCGCAGAGCGGAGTCTATGTCTATGATGATGCGGGGCTTTTGACCGACGCGCAGAAAGATTCCCTCTCGGAGCGTTTAAAGAAGCGCGGCGAGGAGGCGGGCTGCGGGCTGTATGTGGTAACGTGTAACGAGCCTGGCGGCAGAACGGGCGATCAGTATCTGGAGGATTTTTATGACCATGGGTATGATACCGGGCAGATTGATGTGGATGCCGTGCTTATCTATGTGGATATGAAAAACCGTTATGTTAATGTGCAGGCCTATGGAGCAGCACAGAAAAAGATTCCGGACAGGATCTGCGACAAGATTATTGACGCACTCTACGACGATCTGCATTATGGGGATTATTATTCTGCTTTTTTAACTTATGCAGATAAGGCAGAAGATTATATGAACTATGTGCCGATCTATCTGCGCGCCTGGGTGCAGATACTTGCGGCATTTGCGATCGGGGGAGCAGTAGTTGCGGGGATGGCGGCAAGCAGCGGGGGAAGTATGACCGTGAACGCGGGTACATACCTGGACTTACGCTACAGCGGAATTCGCGCGAAGAGAGATGAGTATGTCCGCACAAGCGTGACAAAGCGCAAAAAGCCACAGACAAATACAAGCAGCGGGGGCGGCCATGTCAGCAGCGGCGGGCATTCGCACTCAAGTGGCGGAAGACATTTTTAACATAGTTGTTGTGCGAATAAAATATTTTACAAAACTAATTTTTATTTTTGAAAGGGGAAAAAATATGGGACTTTTTTCAAATCAGTTGTCGTCCGTGGTCGAGTGGAAGGAATTTCGCGAGGATATGATTTTCTGGAAATGGCCGAACGCAGAATTAAAGAAGGGGAGCCGTTTGATTATTCGTCCGGGACAGGACGCAATCTTTTTAAATACGGGGCGGATCGAGGGGATTTTTACCGATGATGGCGACTATGATATCGAGTCGCAGATTATCCCATTCCTCTCAAGCTTAAAGGGATTTAAGTTTGGATTTAATACAAATCTTCGCGCAGAAGTGCTTTTTGTCAACACAAAGGAATTTACGATCAAGTGGGGAACCAACAATGCGATCAATATTCCCGTTGCGGGGATGCCGGGCGGAATGCCAATTCGCGCATTTGGCACGCTCAATTTCAAGGTGAACGATTATATCAAGATGATCGACAAGATTGTGGGCGTGAAGGACTCCTATTTGGTGGAGGATGTAAAGATCCGCGTGACGGCAGTACTAGATCAGCTTTTGATGAAGTGGATCACAAAGGAGGGGAAAGATATGTTTAACCTCCAGGCGAACGCCTACGATATCGCCAAGGGACTGCAAACGGATCTTGATATGGAAATCTTTGATTTAGGACTTACGGTCACAGGATTTAATATTATGAGCTTTAACTATCCGGAGGAAGTACAGCGCATGATCACAAAGAATGCCTCCCAGAGCATGGTCGGCGATATGAACCGCTATCAGCAGATGGGGATGATCGATGCCATGACTTCCGGCAGGGGCGGTGCGGGCGGCACAGCCTCCGAGATGGCGGGCATGATGATGGGGATGAATATGGCGAACCAGATGGTAAACTCCATGAACCAGACGAATAATGGTGCGGGTGTACAAAGTGCAGGGCAGACTGCGGCAAAGCCAAATTTCTGCCCGAATTGCGGCGCGAAGACCACCGGAGCTAATTTTTGTCCAAACTGCGGGCAGAAATTAGCATAGTGGGAATGAAGATAAGAAAAAGCAGGGCAGACCGCGCAGTAAGCGGTCTGCACCTGCAAAGGTGTATATTTGGATTTTTTCTCTTTTTCCTTGTCGTTCTCTGCCCCTGCGGATGTGGAAGCCATTATTGCGCCATCTGCGGACAGAATGCGAAGGAAAGAGTCTTTATCGGAGAGAAAGAATTCCATATCTGTGAGAGCTGCTGTAAAATTTATTTTGAGGAAGAACATTTGTTTGATGAAGAGCTATGATCACACTAATTTCTGATCTTCTTTTAACTGTTCAATGATAATTTCCCGCACTGTGGCACCTAAGTGTTTGCGGTCTTCCTTTGCAATCTCGGCTGGGTAGATTGGCTTGCCATAATGAATAATTACATGTGCCCTTTTTACCCACGGCATATGATTTTCGAAAACGGCAGCGGTATTTGAGATGGCGACGGGAACAATCGCGCAGCCCGCTTTCTCCGCCATTTTAAGGCTTCCTTCTTTAAATGGGAGGAGTTCAAATTCTTCTCCCCGGTTTCTCGTCCCCTCCGGCATAATAAACACAGAATAGCCCTTCTTTAACTGATCAATTCCCCGCATAATTGTTTTTAGCCCTTCCTTCATATCGTCGCGGTCAAGAAAGAGACATTGAAGATTTTTCATCCACCCCGCAAAAAGCGGGATCCTGCAAAGTTCTTTTTTCGCGACAAATCCGGTTAGTGTCGGGGCAGTAACATAGCCCACAGGAATATCTGCAAGACCGCGGTGATTGCCGACGTAGAGAAAAGCCTCGCCCTTTGGCAGTTCTTCGCGCCCGAGAGCTGTGATCTTTGTCCCTGCGCAAAACATGACAAAACGGAACGCATTTCGCACGATCGCCTGGGATGCGGCAATCTTTTTGTGCGGGTCGAATTTTCCGACAATCCATAATACAAAATAGACTGGCAAAAAAATAATCAAAAAAAGTACCATAGAAAGTACAACAAGAACGATACGCATAAAAACCTCTTTCTGCGGGATAAAAAAATATCCAGCATAGTATTATCGTTTTTATCACATATACCGATGGGAATACAAAAAAATATGGTATACTGTGAAATACCCCCACTAAGCGGGATCGCATAACGTAGTATACCATATTTTAAGAGAGTTTGGTAGACTTTCTTACAAAATTCTTACAATTTTTGAAAGTTTATAATTTGTTTATAAATGCATACATTATTTCAGTGTTAAATATCTTCCCTCATGCGCGATGTCCTTTGTATATCCGTCGTCCATATAAAGTTCATAGGACAGTCCCTCTTTGGTTCTGCCAAGCAGTTCAAAATTTGAGTAATCCAGCTCGCTTGTGCATTCGCATGGCGGGCAGAGCGGCAGCAGATGCCCCTCGCGGATAAAGAAGCAGACTTCGTTTAACGCGCAGGTAATATAATGCCAACCCGCTTTCTTTGGCTCCGTTTTGTACTCGGTCGCCGAGGTAAATTTTACAAGCAGCATATCTTCTGGCAAATAGACTGTGCGCCCGCTTACATTTGGCTGGTAGACTGGGGTGAGCATCAGACTCTCCCCCATTAAAAGCTGGTCTTCCACTTCACACGCAGCCTTATCCTGCGGCCAGGAAAAAGCGAGTGGAGAAAATAAAAGTGAATTATTCTGTGAAGCTTTGACAAATTCGCTGTAAATATAAGGAATTAAGCGGTAGCGCAATGTTAGGATCTCGCGGAAATCGTCGAGCCCTTCAAATTGGTAGCATTCCTGTTCCCTTGTGCCAAGTGCCGCATGATTGCGCATAAGCGGCGCGAAGATACCAAATGCCAGCCAGCGAAGGAGCAGATCCCTTGTCGTGTTGCTGCCAAAACCGCCGAGATCCGCACCGCTGTAGAGGAACCCGCACATATTTAGCGAAGGCATCATCTTGATATTTAAGAGCAGATGGCTCCACCAAGACTGATTGTCCCCCGTCCAGATACCGCCAAACCGATGCATTCCAATATAGGAGGAGCGCGAGAAGAGTAAGAGCCGTTTGTCCGGGCAGATGCGATCAAAAGCTTCCGCCGCCGCGCGCGTCATATTGAAGCCATAGAGGTTGTGTACCTTGTCGTGGCGGATTTTTTCCCCGTTCATATTGTGATAAAAACGTTTGTAGTCCGCATGGTCATTATTGATGCTGAATACGCTCTGCATCGCCCAGAAATCGTTTAATTTCGGGTCATCCTTCACTTTTAAAAGCTCCTCAACCTTTTTCGCGGCCTCCTCAAGTCCCTCCTCCGAAAAGAAGATGGCAGGCTCGTTCATATCATTCCAAAATCCCTCGATCCCCAAATCAATCAGACGCTTGTAAAGATCTCCGAACCATCTGCGCGCGTCGGCATTTAAAAAATCCGGGAAATGTGTTTTGCCCGGCCATACGCCCGCGACAAAATCCGTGCCGTCCGCACGCTTGCAGAAATAATTATTTTTTATTCCGTCCTCGTAGACATCATAGCCCTTTTCAATCTTAACTCCCGCATCAATAATCGGGATGAAGTGCAGTCCCATTCCTTTCATTTCTTTAGAAAGTGCGCTAAGGCTAGGAAAACGCTTTGGGTGTACAGTAAAATCTTTGTAGTCTTCCATATAGTCGATATCCATGCTAATAGAGTCAAGCGGAAGATGGTGATTGCGATAATTTCTTGCCACACGGCGGATATCATCCTCATCTTTGTAGCCCCAGCGGCTCTGAATATAGCCGAAAGCCCAGAGCGGCGGGATGTAGGACTGTCCGATTAAGCGGCGAAACTCTCTTGTAATGCAGAGTGCGTCCGAATCTATATGGTTTGTATTTTCCGGATCGTCTGGTCTTTGTGTGCAGGTGATCAGGTAGAGATCCAGATCATTGCCCTCCGTGCTTATCGTCAGTTCGTCCTGTTTTGTATAGCCAACATCAAAGCAAATATTGGCAGGATAGTCGATAAAAAGCCCAAAGCTTTCCTTTCCAATCAGCATGATAAAATTATGTGCGCCATAAAATGAAACTTTCTCTTCGGTATGGTTTGGATCATCGGTACAGCAGCTAATATATTTGTAGCCGCGCTTGTTGATGCCGCGATTCGCCTGGCCAAGCCCATAGACTGCATCGCTATCTTCCATGGTCAGGGAGAGGGAGAAGCCGTGTTCAAGGCTGATGTGGAAAAAATTGGTAAGTACACTGATCCCTGCATCCTTTACAATGGATAGGCAGTCCTTTTTTGCGGAAGCTGCTGCCGCCAAATTATCCCTTGTCACCTGGATAATCGGCAGTTCTTCCACAGTAGCGTCGGTGGGAATCGGTGTTCCAAAACGAAATTTTTGAATCATGGGGAAACCTCCTTAAAAATATTTTTTTGCAGCGTGTGCATTTTTATTATCTCCATTTTTTTAATTTTGCTGTTCGCGCTTGCATTATTTCGCATTCTTGTTATAATGACAGTATATTGTATCTTTTTGTTCAATACTTGCGCTATCATGAGAAAAAATAACATTATTTTGACTTCTGAAAATAAGGAAATATGCCGTTAAGGCGGCATACGAGTCACAGGCAGGGGGGAAAAATTCTTCTCTGCTTGATCGGCGAGGGATGGGAGGAATATGAAAGAAAAGATAAACGCGGCGTACCGGGAAAGTACTGGTCATGGGACAACATTTTTGCCGCTGCAGGTATATCATTTTAAAGAAGAGTATGATCAATTTTTTGTATCTCATCACTGGCATGAGGAGATTGAGATTTTATTTTTTGAAAAGGGGGATTTCCTGTTTGAGAGGGATATGGTGCCAGAAAAGATAAAGGAGGGTGCGATCGTTTTTGTCGGGCGTTCCGTACTGCATCAAATTGCAGGAAAAGCTCTTCCAAGTCTTCATCACGCCGTGATTTTTGATCTGGATATGCTGAAATTTGACCGTTATGATATGGCACAGGCTTCTGTGATCGCACCGCTCTCAAATGGGGAATGTCTGCTGCCGGGGTGTATCTGTCCGGGGGAGAGCGGGTACAAAGAGATCCTTTCCGCCCTGCGCATGATTCTTTCCTCCTGGGAGCGCAAAAATGCAGGGTGGTATCTCAGTGTGAAAGCACAGTTGTTTCTGATCCTTGCAACATTGGAGGAATATGGACTTTTAACCCATACAGGCAGAATGGCACCGGTTGAGGACAGCTACCAGATGAGAGAGATCAAGAAAGTATTAAAATATATGGAGGAACATTACAAAGAGAAAATTACACTTGCAGATCTTGCAGGGGAAGCGGGGATGAACGAGCAGTATTTCTGCCGTTTTTTCCGGAAGATGACGGGCAAAACGCCAATCACATACCTTAATGATTACCGCGTTGGACACGCGGCGGAAGCACTGCTGCAAAGTGATGCGAGGATTGTGGAGATCTGTTACGAAAACGGTTTCGAAAATGTGAGTTACTTTATCCGAAAATTTAAGGAAGGGAAGGGAATGACACCAAAAGAATATCGTCTTGGAAATATGAAACTTTGATTTGACCATTCTTTTTGTTTGTGATATGATTTTGAAATAAAGTTTGCGCAAGGGGAGCGATTATTTTTGCGATGTCATAATAACATAGTAAAATAAGTGGTAAAGGTGATACGAAATATCAAATAAGCCGTCTTAGGGATGGCAGAAGGTGAGGATATTATGGAAGATAATTTGAATTTGTATAATACGCTGACAAGGAAGGTGGAACGTTTTATTCCGAATACGCCGGGAAAGGTGAAAATGTATACCTGCGGACCGACGGTTTATCACTATGCGCATATTGGCAATCTGCGCAGCTATATTATGGAAGATGTGCTGGAAAAATTCCTGCGTTTTTCGGGCTACGAGGTAAAGCGCGTAATGAATATTACCGATGTGGGGCATCTTTCCAGCGACGCGGATACTGGCGAGGACAAAATGTTAAAGGGGGCAAAACGCGAACACAAAACGGTTATGGAGATTGCAAAGTTCTATACGGATGCATTTTTCTCTGACTGTGCAAAATTAAATATAAAAACTCCGGATGTTGTGGAACCAGCGACAAACTGCATCGCCGATTTTATCCATATGATTGAAGGGCTGCTGCAAAAGGGCTATGCTTACCAGGCGGGCGGCAATATCTATTTTGACACATCAAAATTAAGCGAATACTATGTACTCGGAAATCAGAATGCAGAGGAGCTGGCCATCGGTGTGCGCGAGAGCGTTACGGAAGATGAAAATAAGCGCAGCAAAACGGATTTTGTACTCTGGTTTACCAAATCAAAATTTGAAGATCAGGAATTAAAATGGGAGAGTCCATGGGGCGTAGGGTATCCGGGCTGGCATATCGAGTGTTCTGCCATCAGCATAAAGCATTTGGGGGACGCGCTTGATATTCACTGCGGCGGTATCGACAATGCATTTCCGCATCACACAAATGAAATTGCGCAGAGTGAATCCTATTTAGGGCATAAATGGTGCAATTATTGGATGCATATATTGCACTTAAACGATTCGACGGGCAAGATGAGCAAGTCAAAGGGGGATTTTTTAACGGTTTCTCTGCTTAAAGAAAAGGGATATGACCCGGTGGTTTACCGGATGTTTTGTTTGCAATCGCACTATCGCAAACCTCTTGTCTTTACTTATGAGGCACTTGACAATATGGCGGTGGCGTATAATCGGCTGGTGGCGAGGATTGCAATGTTAGAGGAGAATACCGATGCAGAGATAGAAAAAGAGAAACTGGCGCAGTTTCGTGAACAATTCCTTGAAGCCATGAACGATGATCTCAATACTTCGCAGGCGATGACAGTAC
>CAJUCG010000084.1 GCA_910585065.1 uncultured Lachnospiraceae bacterium | reverse complement strand
CCCCCATGCCGTAGGAGAGAATATCCGCCTGCGCATCAAGGAGGATGGAGCGTCTGACCTTATCACTCCAGTAGTCATAGTGTGCTAAGCGGCGCAGCGAGGCCTCAATCCCCCCGATAATGATCGGCGCGTCCCTATATTTTTTGCGGATCAGATTGGAGTAGACAATCGTTGCGCGATCGGGACGCTTCCCCATCTTTCCGCCCGGCGAATAAAAATCCATCGCCCGGCGTTTTTTTGCCACAGTATAATGATTTACCATTGTGTCCATATTTCCGCCGCAGACCAAAAACGCAAACTTCGGTCTTCCAAAGATGGCGATACTTTCCATATCCTTCCAGTCGGGCTGTGAGATAATGCCAACCCTATACCCCTCGCTCTCTAGGAGCCTGCTAATAATTGCAGGACCAAAGGAAGGGTGATCCACATAGGCATCGCCGATTACATAGACGAAATCACATTGCTCCCAGCCCCGCTTTTTAAGATCTTCTTTGCAGATCGGCAGATAATCATGTACCATAAACTTCTCCCTCTTTCTTTTTATGTACAGGGTGCGAATAGAAAGCTGCTGCCCGATTGGATGACTAATGTCCAATAATGCCAAGCAATTTAAAAAATCCTATCCGCATATGTTCCTCGTAGACTACCTCCCGCACAAGGACGGGGTTATCCGTAATAATATTGTCCACGCCAAGCTGTTTCACACGCTCCATCTCCATACGGGAATTTACCGTCCAGGCATGGACTTCCTTGCCAAGACTGTGCAGCGTTTTTACTGTACTCTCATTTACAAAACTGGATTTCATGCTGAAAAAATCAATATAGTCCACCTGATAGAACATTCCGTAGGCAAAGGAGAGAATATAGCCCGTCTTTATATTGGAATTTTTTTCCTTCACCCGTGCCAGCATTACTGGGTCGGTGCAGCTAATCACGCACTGATCCTGCATATCATAGAGATCAATCAACTGCAAAACTTTCTGTATCAAACTCTCATTTGCCACGGAAGATCTCGCCGCTTTCAACTCAATATTTAAATTGATTTTGCCTTTGCACAGCAAAAGTGCCTCCTCAAGAGTTGGCACGCGCACACCTATAAACTCTTTGGAGAACCATCCCCCCGCATCTAATTCCCTAGTCTGCGCATAGGTAAGTTCCCCAACCTGTGCCCGCACACCGGTCGTGCGCTGAAGACTTACATCATGCATTAAAATTACTACGCCATCCTTTGTCTCCTGCACATCAATTTCCGCGAAATCCGCCAGATCAGAAATAGCCTGTTCCAACGCCTCAAGTGTATTTTCCGGCGCGGCGTTTGAGGAGCCGCGATGAGCCGTAATATATGTGCCAAAAAGCGTTTCGCGATCGGTGAGCGAGCCATTGCGAAACGCATCCCCAATCATATACAGGTTGACAAAGATCACCGCCACCACCGCGGCAGCAGTTAACTGCGTATAGCGGCTGTGAAGTTTTTTTGGCATCCTATCTTCAAATTCCATCTCGCGAACCGCATCCTCATAGATGATCTGCTCCTGCATTTTTTCGATGCGGTTCGGCTCAGAATATCCCTCTTTCCCTGCCATCCCATAAGCGGAAAACATCCGGGCAAGTACTCCATAATTGACAATCTGCATGGTTACAGTGATAAAGACTCCCATATAAACCATCACTTCATCATAGGCAGTTAACATTGCCGCCATCAGTACCTGTTCGCTCTTGGTGCGGTAAATTATATAGCAGACAAGCGTCAGCACTCCAATATACAGCAGGACATAAAACAGGAAAAGCAAGAGGTTTACGCCGAGCAGGCAAAAGAGAAACTGATATTTTCTCCGCCATACTAACCGCGCGCTTTTTCGAAAACTCTTTATGAAATCATACCCGCCAAGTACACAGTAATACAGCGAGTAAACTCCGAAAAAGTTGACGAGAAGGCAGAATAGCAAAAAAATCACAACACTGGCTGCCCCATAAAGGTCTCCGGTCACGGTTTTGGCAATGTAAGCCGGCACCTTTAACTGGATAGCAAAGATAATTAGCATCGGCGAAAGCGTAACCAGGGCGTTTAACAGGGAAAACAAAAGAACCAGTCCGCGCTTTTTCTGCCGCAAAAGTTCCCCCGTCATTAAAAACCCTGGAAAGAGAATCTGGACGATACTGATCTTCTTTTCTTTTACAAATCCCTGATAAAAAACAATCAGGGAGGTAGTCTCGACAAGATAAAAAAGCGCACCCGCCAAAAGGATAAGAAAAAGAACCGCGATCGTGGCGGGATGCCTCATAAAACGGGGCAGATTTTCAAGTGTTAGATAACTGTAGCCCGTCACCCAAAGCAGAAGGCGGAATGCCGCCTTGCAAAGCGGGTAGAAGACCATGGTAAAGGTTGCTTTGCAAAGCAGCTCAAAAAGAAACAGTGCCCGGAGATTATTCAGTTTCATTCAAAATACTCCGTGCAGACAATCCCCTGGTCATAGTCGCCAAATCCCTTTCCGAAAATGGTCAATCCCCCGCAGTTCTTTGTATCCTTAGGCACTGAAATCTTAAGGGTAAGCTCCGTAGAGTAATCGATCTTTAAATCCTGTACTGTGATATCGCTGATGCGGGAACCGCCGTCGATAAACGTGCCCTCCCCCGTGATGGAGAGGGTTTTTAGCAGCCCGTACTGATTACATACCTTTGGCCACCAGGCAGGTGTATAATGCCCTCTGCGGTTTCCATAATCGCCGGGGCTTATCCATTTGCCGACGGGTACGCCAGCCACCTCAAAGTAGATATCGGAGGGAAAATCTTCATTATACCCCGGATACTCCGAGGAAAGTTCCATGGAAATGGTCAGTTCTACTAAACGCTCCCCCGCCTTTAACCGGTTCGGCAGATGATATAAAATATACCCTGTGCCAATCCAGAATACTCCCGCATCGTAGTGATCCGGGAACATAAAATATTTCGGGACATCAAATTCCCCGATAATCTGTTTTGTGGTAGCAAGTCCGCAGGTCGGGGTTACGGCGCACTCGTGATAGGCACCGACAGGGACATCGTCCTGATAAAAATTTTGTTTTGGCTTCTGCGGGCGCATATCCACCATCAGCGCGTCATAGCAGGGCTTGCAGATCTTGCACACCCCCCGCAGTCCGGGCATGGTTTTTACGTGGACAAGCCCCGCGGAAACCAGCCTGTCTATATGCATGGAAACTGCACTGTTCGTAATATTAAGCCGTTTTGAGATATCGTCAAATTTCAGGTCGCCCTCCTCGTACAAAAGCTCCATAATCTTTACTCGCATCGGTGCGCCAAGGGCCTTAAAAACATCTTCTGCTTCCCTCATGGATTTAAAATGTTTCATAAATTCCTCCCAAGATACTCGTCGAATTCCGTCTGCGTCATCAATATCTTTCTCGGTTTTGTCCCTTCCTCCGGACCGACTACGCCCGCCGCAGTCAATTGATCCATAATCCGAGCGGCGCGGTTAAAACCGATCTTATAAACTCTTTGCAGCATACCGATCGAAGCTTTCTGCTTCTCGATAATAAATCTTCCCGCCTCCACAAAATAATCGTCGTTTCCGTCCGTGCCGGATATGCTGCCTCCCTCCCCTCCCGACCTCATAATCTTTTGATTTATTTCCTCATTGTAATCTGTCATCCCCTGCGCTTGTTCCTTTAAGAAATCAACTACCTTGCTGACTTCCGAATCGGAGACAAATGCCCCTTGAATGCGCACCGGTTTTGGGTAGCCGGACGGGAAAAAGAGCATATCCCCCTTGCCGAGCAGCCGCTCCGCGCCCACGCCATCAAGAATTGTTCTAGAGTCCACAGCAGAAGTCACCGCAAACGCGACGCGCGACGGCACATTTGCCTTAATCACGCCAGTAATAACATTGACGGATGGACGCTGTGTCGCAATGATCAGATGTAATCCGGCAGCTCTCGCCATCTGCGCAAGGCGGCAGATGGCCTCCTCCACCTCATTCGCAGCGGCAACCATCATCAGATCCGCCAGCTCGTCCACGATAATTACAATTTTTGGCAGGCGCGGGAATGATGGGTCAGGCTCTTTAAACCCATCCACTTTCGCATTGTAGCCCGCCAGGTCGCGCACGGAGAGTGCCGCAAATTTCCGGTAGCGATCCGTCATCTCCGCCACTGCCCAAGAAAGCGCGGCACTTGCCTTTTTCGGGTCGGTTACAACTGGGATTAACAGGTGCGGAATTCCGTTGTACACACTTAACTCCACCACCTTTGGATCTACCATAATCAGCTTGACATCCTTCGGGTCCGCCTTGTAGAGAATACTCATAATAATCGTATTGATACAGACGGATTTTCCCGACCCAGTCGCGCCCGCAATCAGCATATGCGGCATTTTAGCAATATCCGATACCACAATCTGCCCGCTGATATTTTTTCCGACGGCAAAAGCCAGTTCTGATTTATGTCTTTTAAACTCCGGACTTTCTAAAAGTTCGCGCAAAATCACCGGGGAATTCTCCTTGTTTGGCACCTCAATGCCAACTGCTGCCTTGCCCGGAATCGGTGCTTCAATTCGAATATCTGTCACCGCAAGATTTAATTTGATATCGTCGGAAAGTTTGGTGATCTGGTTTACTTTCACCCCCTGTTCTGGCAGCAGTTCATACTGTGTCACCGATGGTCCATAACTAAATTTATTTACCTTTACGCGCACCCCAAAGCTTTGCAGAGTACTCTCAAGTTTTGCCGCTGTCTCCTTTAGCTCCTGCTCATTCGCGCCCTTGCCCTGCACAGGCTCAGCCAAAAGTTCAATCGGTGGAAATTCATATTTTTTCTCAGGTGCAGGAGGTAAATAAGAGAGCGGATCCACCGGGATATCCAAAGCAGCCGCACCACCCTGCGAACGAGGGGCGAAAGTTTCCCTTTTTCCCTGAGCTAAAGCAAAGAGATCTGATGTTTCTTCCAACTCCCGATCCCGTGCAGAAAAACTGGAAACTTCCTCCAGTTCCTGTTCCAAGATGGAAGAACCGGAAGTTTTTTCTAATTCGCGATCTGGCACGAAGAAATTAGACTCTTCCTCTAACCCTTGTTCCGTAGCGGAGAAATTAGACTCTTTCTTTAATTTCTGATCTCGTGCAGAAAAATTGGAAATTTCTGTAAAATAATCCTGCTTTTCTTCCGGATTTTGAACTGGGAGATCCGATACGGCAGAAATTCGAATTCCCGAAGATGCTCTGGCTCTTTCTCCCTGGACGGACATATCGGGCCAAAAATTGCGGATATCCGCCTTGTTTTGCAGTGCCGAAAACGATGGTACATCCTTCTTTTTTTCTGCATTTATGGTATCCACAGAAATAAGAGGGTCAATTCCCGCCTTGGCAAAAATCATATCCGCACTGATAAATTCCTGCGCAGATTCTTTTGCCGCCTCTTTTTGAATATTCTCCTGCACTTTTTTCACTGCGCTTCCCTGCTTTTCCTGTGGTTCGTCCACAGGATTTGCACTTGCCCGCTTTGGAATTAACGGCTCCTCATCCCCGTACCAGTCCTTGCGTATCAGCGTTCCATCATTTTCTTTGACTGATGCCCCGCACTCCGAAATATTTACGTCATAGAATACTCTCTCGGCAGCAGTATCTTCTAATTCCTCCCCAAATTTCCGCTTTAACTCCTCCTGGTAAAAAGGCAGGACTTCTTCTTTTTCGAAAGCGGGAACCTCTGCTTCCTGTATTGCCAAAGTGGAAGAAGTATCCTGCAAGGGTTCCTGCACAAACTCCTCAAAAGTAGTGTTCTCTAAATCTTTTGGAGTTTCCTGCATTCTATCTGGGTTTTCCCACGTTTCTTTTGAAGGCGGCTGTGATTTCTCTAACGGTTCCTCCACAGAAGGAGGTTTGCGCATTCCCTTTTTTCCTCTTTCTTTTAATGTATCCACAAAGCGAATAGGCTCTTTCTTCTCCTTCGATTCGCTCTCCTGCCCGCCTGGTTTCTGAAATACCACCACTCTTCTGTCTCTTTGTGATTCCTCCGGCAGATCCCTTCCCGGCAAAAATTCCTCCGCGATCTCCTCCTCTTCCTTGGCGCGTCTTCTCCGCTCCACCCGCACAGACTGATATTCCTGCACGCCTTCGCTCGTAATGCTTTTAATATAGGCAAAAAATTCCTTGCCCGTCACCACCATCAAACAGATAATCATTAAGATAATCAGGATAATCGTGGTCGCTACTGTATCAAACAGCGGACAGAGCAAAAATACTAGCGTTCCGCCCAAAATGCCGCCCCCGCTTTTCCCCTCCGCTGACATTGTAAAATATTGTATCCATGTCCGCTCGGAATTATAGGACGAGAGCAGTTCAATCAGCGCGGAAAAACAGAGGAAAAAAGCTGCCGAACAAAGCAGCTTGCGTTTTACAATGCGATTTTTGCGATTGGAGATAAAAAACGCTACGCCCAAAAATAAAAGGAATGGAAAGAGATAACCAAGGATCCCAAACATCCCAAATATCAGAGTATTCAGCCATTTTCCAACCGCCCCGCACAAATTGATATAACTTAGAAAAAACAGCACGGAGATAAGGAGCGTTACCGCAAGTACAATTTCTTCTTTCATCGAAGCAGATAATGGTTCTTCTGGCTCACGAGCCTCCCCCCTGTTTTTCGTCCCGCTCCTTGACGGATTAGCCTGCGTTCTTTTCTGCGCGCTCTTTTTATTTCCCGCAGATTTCCCCCCTTTTTTTGTTGTTTTCGCTGCCATGCCCTTTTCTTTTGTCATCTTCCGGTCTGCCATGAAATAAACTTCCTTTCAATTTTATTCTTCCCGGTAAATCCCTCCCTGTAACCGATCTCTTTTGTATTCAGCCTTTTCAACCCCATTTATATTCTTTCCGTTTACAGGCAAAAATACCCAAGCAAAATCAAACCGAGTACAATCCGGTACCACCCAAAGATAACAAAATCATGCTTGCGGATATAACTCATCAAAAAGCGGATCACCACCACGGAAACTACAAACGCAACCACCATACCGGTGATAAGGATAAGCGTTTCATTGCCGCTTAAAGAAAGCCCGTTCTCCATACCGAATTTCAAACTTTTTATCAAACTCGCGCCTGCCATCACCGGAACAGCAAGAAAAAACGTGAATTCTGCTGCCACTGGTCTTGCGCAGCCAATCAGCATCCCTCCGATAATTGTCGCCCCAGAACGCGAAGTTCCCGGAATTAGTGCTAAAAGCTGAAAGATCCCGATAAAAAGTGCATCTTTGTAAGTCAGCTCATCGATCGCTTCCACCCTTGGGTGCGCGCCGATCTTTTTTTTCTCCAGTATAATAAATAAAACGCCATACAAAATCAATGTAATCACAACCACAAGCGGCTTCATCAAAAGTTCATCGATGGCATCGTCAAAAAGCACCCCGATTAGCCCCGCCGGAATACAGGCGACAAAGATCTTAAACCACATCGAAAATTTATCCTTGCAGATAAAATATTTTTCCTTTGTGGAAAACGGCCAGAGCCGATTAAAATACAGCACCACCACCGCAAGGATCGCGCCGAGTTGTATCACAACAAGAAAAAGTGCCTTAAATTCCTCTGAAATGTTCATCTTGATAAATTCATCGACCAGTATCATGTGTCCGGTGCTGCTGATGGGCAGCCATTCCGTGATTCCCTCAACGATCCCCAAAAAAACCGCCTTCAACCATTCCACAATATTAAACTCCATAAAAACCTCCCAGTATGGCCGCAATAACCAAAGCACAGCCAATACGAATTTTATCCGGTCAAAGTATAACATATTCTTGGAAATTACGCAAGAGCATATCATGGCAAGTGCGGAAATATCTATCTGTACTATCTCTCCCGCACTTGCCAAAAAAATCTTATCTCAAAGAACAAAAAGAAAATTTAGAAAAATCGTTCTACTCTTCTATCCGCAGCGCGATTTTAAGGATGTTTTCCACACAAAACTGCAGATCGGCAAGCGTAATTTCCTCCCCGCTCTCCACCGCTGCGACAATATCTTTTACATTTTGCTCACACCCCGGCATAATCAAATCATTGCCTGCTTTAATGCAGGAAACTGCACTTGAGTGCGGGTATGCTTTTCTTTGTCCGCCCGAAGTATCCTGCGTGGTAAACCAGTCCGTCATTACCGCACCCGCAAATCCCCACTCATCACGCGCCACATTCTGAATCAGTTCGTAGTGGTTCGCCGTGTGAATGCCATTTAGGAGATTGTACGAGGTCATAATCGAGTACGGCTGGGCTTCCTTCACCGCAATCTCAAAACCCTTTAGATAGATCTCCCGCAGTGCCCGCTCGCTGATATGCGAGTTGCTGAACTGTCGGTTGTCCTCCAAATTATTGCCCGCATAGTGCTTGATCGTCGTGCCCTGACCGGAGAAGGACTGTACGCCGCGCGTCATCGCCGCCGCGCATTTTCCGGAGAGAACCGGATCTTCGGAATAATATTCAAAATTGCGCCCGCACAAAGGATTGCGGTGGATATTCATGCCTGGAGCAAGCCAGAAATGTACATGAAACTGCTTCATCTCCTCGCCGACGGCACACCCCATCTGCTCAAATAATTCCATGTCAAACGACTGCGCAAGTGTGGTTGCAATCGGGATCGCCGTGCAGTACTGATAATAATCCACTGCATCCGCCGGGGTATCTTTAGGAAATGGGGTATGATCCATGCCGAATACTTCCCCGCCGGGAAGGAGCTTTCCTTTTGGTGTCGCCTTAAAATGCGGGTAGAGTCTCAGTCCTGCCGGACCGTCAGCTAAGATCATATTCGGGATTTTCCGGCTCTCAATTAACGTTGAAATTGTGTCCGCTGCCGCGCCCGGCACCGCCGCCGAAGCCGATCCGATCATGCCGGAGTGCGTGTGGATATCACCGAAACGCCCGACACAAAGTTCTGCCATCTCCTGCACACTAAGCTGCGCAATCAATTCCGAAAGGCTTGCCCTTCCATTTTTTACCTCGTCAAGCGTAAGTTTCTCGCCCTCTCCCGCATCCTTGTAAGTCGGACGTTTCCCATCATACATTACAGGATTCTTTGCCGTCTCTATCTCTGCGGCATCAAAATCAATCACCGCCACATTATCCACCGAAACCCTTGTACAGTCCAAATGCACCGGCAGCAATATTCTCTTGTTTGCTTCTATTCCACGGGAAGAAAGTTCTTCCATTGGCGCGTCAAGGGCAAATAAGTTTTTCAGCTTCTCTATTATCACAGTTTTATCAAGTTTTAAAACCGCAGCTAACCCAGTATTGCGTGAACTGCTGCCGACGCGGAGCAGATACTCTCCCTTTTCTAATTTCCATGACGCATCCCGCACATCGTAGGAAGCCATATCCGCTATGCGGAATGTAATTTCCACAATCTCTTCCTCGCCCGGCATTAAGTTTTTTGTTTTGGCAAATCCTACAAGTTCCTGATATGGCTTCTCGATTTCCCCGCCAATCATCGTGGCATAAACCTGAACGACTTCCCTTCCCGCGTATTTATTCCCGGTATTTTTTACCGCCACGCGCACAGTAACCTTTTCTTTCTTCCCGTCCTCATTCGTGCCAAGATAAACTTCCTGCGGACGCAGGGAAAATGTGGTATAGCCAAGCCCGTAGCCAAAGCAATAGGCAGGTTCCACATTAAAGCTGTCAAAATAGCGGTAGCCGACATAGATTCCTTCCCTGTAATATTCATCGTCCAGATTCCCATTATTGTGTCCGAATTCCTTCGAGGACGGATAGTCATTATAATTCTTCGCCCAGGTATCCGTAAGTTTCCCCGAAGGAATTCCCTTTCCATTAAGAACATCCGCCACAACATATCCGCCGATATTGCCCGTCTGCCCGACAAGCAGCAAAGCATTTACCCCCGGTATCTCATCAAGAACGGAGGTATCCATAATACCTCCAATATTTAACAAAACAATGCATTTTTTGTAATGTTCTCCCAAAAAACGAACTGCGCGCTCCTCGCCGTCTGTAAGCTGATAATCTCCCCTGCGATCTGTGCGGTCTTTCCCCTCACCGGAATTGCGCGTAATCACAAAGACCGCCGTGTCCGTATCGGACTCTTCCACATCCGCCTCGGTGATCTCTAACGTATCCGGCGGGAAAAATGGAAATTCAAACATCAGCCCGATCATATGGGAGTGATTGCCCCCAGCTTTCTTCGCGATCTCTTCCATATATTCTTTTTCTGCCTTTTTATAGAGCGCGTCGTAAGCATCCAGCCAGTTTTTCGAAGTGATAGAAAAACCAGAGGAGCGCATTCCCTCCTCGATCGTAACCACTTCCCTTGTGTTCACATCACCTGAACCCGTGCCTCCCTTAATAGTGTGGCGCGCTCCGCTGCCGTACAGTGCGACTTTCCCCGTTTTTTCTAAAGGCAGCGTTCCATCATTTTTTAACAGCACCATACATTCCGGGGCAAGACGGCGCACAATCTCTTTGTTCTTTTTTTCTAATTTTGTTACCTCCGGGGAGGTCAGCGCGTAAAAACTGCTCATAATTAAATCGCCTTTCCTAATTTCTTTTTCATATTTTTTTGCGGATAATTATATGTTTCTAAAACTTTTTCACAATAGCTTTTCCATCCCTATCTTTTGTACTGAAAGCCCGCAGCTCTCGTAAAAGCGCATGGCAGATGGGTTGCACGCCCAAACATTTAGAGTCAGATTATAAAAGCCCTCCTCCTTTGCATATTTTACAACATACTCGTACAGCGTCTTTCCGATATGTTTGCCGCGCAGTGCTTCATCCACACACAGATCATCGATGTAGAGCGTGCGGATATCGGAGAGCGAACGCTCCCCCGTATGTTCGACAAAGACACAAAAGGCATATCCCGCCACATGACCGTCCAGAATCCCCACGAAAATTGGCTTTTTCTTATCCTCGATAATCTCCATCAATTCCTCATCCGTATATTTTTTATTGCCGGGGCGAAAAATATCCGGTCGCCCATTTGAATGTACTCTATGTACCTGATATAAAAGTTTATTAATGTCCGCAAGATCGGACGGTAATGCACGACGAATTTCCATATTTATTTTTGCCCAAGCAGGGCAGTCCTCCTTATAAATTATTGTTTTTTTACGCCCCCTTCTCTTTTCCTTGTCCTCTTAACAGTATACTTGGAACTTCCCCCGCTGTCAATCATTTTGCCGAATCTTCCCCTGTATTAGTGCGCACCAAAAAGGGAGGATGCAAAATCCTCCCTTATATCAGATGTGGAATGACTCCGGCGGACGGCAGATATGCGGAAAGGAAAATGGTCAGCAATAGCACAAACGCCGTTCTTGAATTAACTTTCCCTCCCCCCACTGACAATCGAGTAATACGAATGCGATGTTACCCTGTACGCAAGTACATACAAAAGGGCAAATACCAAAAAACATATAAGTGTAACCAGAGCTAAAAATTTTCCATCCGTCAGCCCAAACAAAATCAAACATTTCTGCACCATTGGAAAGGCAAAAGTTAAATGCATCCCCGCGGCGGCAAGCGGAAGAAAAAATACCGTGATCACCTGAGAATTTACGCTTTTTCGGATCTCTTTCTTTGTCATGCCCACCTTTTGCATAATCTCAAATCTCGCCTGATCCTCGTATCCTTCTGAAACCTGCTTGTAATACATAATCAGCACTGCGGCAAACACAAAAACAATCCCAAGTAAGATCCCCAAGAAAAACAGCCCGCCAAACAGGGCGTAAAAGGTTGCTCTCTCCTTTGCAGCTCCCTCCATCTGCATGGAATAATAAATACTGGCCTCCGGTGTTGAAGTCTGGAAGTCTCTTATATTTTTCCATATTGCATTGTGAATTTCTACCTGTTTTTCATCGTCTGCTGCAAGGTCAAATGCATAGATCCAATGCACTGTGCAGACCGAATCTCCCGCGTAATTGATAAGCCCCTCAAATTCTTTTACTGCACTGTCAAAATCCGCCACAACAATAAACATGGATGGAACCATCTGCATATTAGCTTCCCCATCATCGACAAAATCCACATTCTTTTTTACTATAAACGGCTCATGTCCGCCAAGAATAATTTCCCCTTTATTATAAGATTTCCTTGTTGTATATAGCAGCACTTCTCTCCCTGAAAGCTCCTCATTTTCCCCCATTAAACAATTATAATCTTCAAGCGGTATCAGATACATTTGCCATACCCTTCCCATACCGGAACCATAGATCCCCGGATCTTCTGTTCTAAACACCCCATCCTCTTCCATTGCAGCAGTTTCAATCCTTCGGTAATTCATCCAGTTTTCGCCCGTCTGCTGATACTTTGAAAGTGTCTCGGCAATAATTCCCTTGATCATCTCTACTTCCTTCTTCGCCTTGGATAAGGTTTTAGCATCATTTGAATAGGTTTTCAAATTGGTATAATTGGCTCTCAAATTGATATCCCTAGGGTAGCGTC
>CAJUCG010000083.1 GCA_910585065.1 uncultured Lachnospiraceae bacterium | reverse complement strand
TCTGATTTCTACAAAAAACATCTGCTTTCTACAAAAATATTTATGCAAATTGTCCAAAAGATATTATCTTCTCTACCTTACCTTCGTTTTGTACTCTTCATCAAAAATTCCGGTATCTTGATCCCTTCATTTTTCTCGGAATGATCCGGCGGCATCACTGGCTTTGGCTTCGGCTGCAACGGCTGCTGTGGCATATAAGAAATGCCGGAGGATGGATTTGTCTGCGTGCGGTAGATACCGCCCCCACTTGGAGAATTGTAAGTAGTCATCGTCGACGGACGCTGTACAAACGGGCGTTGATTCGTCTGGTTTTGCCCAAATCCAGGAGCTACTTGCGGCTGAACTGGCGTTTGCACCGGTGCTGGATCTTCAAAATTTTGCACTGGCTGAGTATTTGGAACGCCCTGATTATTTAACATATTTGGGTTGGTATTTGGCTGTACATTTTTCTGATTCATAAACGATGGGGTCTTTACCGCCGGAACCACTTCCTCAAGCCCGGTCGCAATCACCGTGATCGTCGCTTTATCCTGCACATTTGAATCCGGCACCGCGCCGAAAATAACATAGGCCTCATCGCCGATGCGCTCCTGCACATAGGTTGCCGCCTCGTCCACCTCGACTAAGCCGATATCGCCGGAAATATTTAAGATCACATGGGAAGCTCCCTCGATCGTGGTCTCAAGCAGCGGGCTGGTGATCGCCTGCTGCACCGCTTCAATACATTTATTATCTCCCGTACCAACACCGATACCGATATGTGCAATCCCCTTATTTTTCATTACGGTCTGTACATCCGCAAAGTCCAAATTGATTAGACCTGGCACATTGATAAGGTCTGTAATGCCCTGCACACCCTGCTGAAGCACCTCATCCGCCTTGCGGAGTGCCTCAGGCATCGGCGTGCGCCGATCTACAATCTCAAGCAGCTTCTCGTTTGGAATTACGATAAGCGTGTCCACGTTCTGTTTCAATTTTTCAATTCCGGCAAGCGCGTTGTTCATGCGCTGTCTCGCCTCAAAACGAAATGGTTTTGTCACAATGCCGACCGTCAAAATGCCAAGCTCCTTTGCGATCTGCGCTACCACCGGAGTCGCACCTGTTCCGGTACCGCCGCCCATCCCACAGGTGACAAACACCATATCGTGATCACGGATAATCTCCGTCAGCTCGTCGCGGTTTTCCTCCGCCGCCTTCTCACCTATCTCCGGCATCATCCCCGCACCAAGTCCCTTTGTCAATTTCTCTCCGATCTGTATGCAGTTTGGTGCTTTACAAGTTCTAAGATGCTGCTTGTCCGTGTTGACACAGACAAACTCCACGCCCTGAATCCCTTCCTCAATCATTCGATTTACCGCGTTATTTCCCGCTCCCCCAACGCCAACTACCAAAATCTTCGCGGCCACATCCGCATCGTTTTTTCTAATCTCTAGCAAGGTGATTCCTCCTTCATCGTCACATATTTCCGGACTGCTCCTATCCGGCACTATTTATTGTAGACGATATGATATATATTCTCTTTCTTGCGAGAAATACACATTATATCCATTCCCTCTTTATTGCCTACTTTATAATATAGTGAAACTCAAAAATAATCAAGCAGAATTTTATGAATTTTTTAAAAATTTTTCATGCAAATTGCTAATATTTTTTCGTGTTGATACATATCTGTTTTTTATTCCTGTCCATCGCCAGTAGTTCCCGGCTCGGACGAAGGCTCATTTGTCTCTGGAAAACCCATCCCCGGCACGGGTGCGGATGATGAATCTCCATTTAAATCCTGCGCCGTAATCCGGTTGTTTCCGTTTTCATAAGCCGTCATATCAATCCGCAGCTTTCTCTCTCCCAAAGCAGAAACTATCGATTTAAGTACCGAGAGTACTTCATCGTACTGCTCCCGTTTTCCGAGCAGAATCTGATTTTCGTCAATATAAAGTGTCACCGCATAATCTTTGTCAAACGCGATCTCTGAAACGATGAGTTCTTGTTTTTGTATCAGGCGTGTCAGATTAAGAATCACATCAAAAATTCCTTCCTTCGCCGTAACCATCTGCTCAAAAAGCACAATTTTTGAAAATTTCAGCCCGCTGACTACCGGCACATCGGAAAGTCTTATTTTGGAACTTTCCACCACCATTCCGTCCCGGTCAAAATACAGATAACTCCCCATCTGCTCCACACATCCGATTACAATTTTGTCATGCACTGTCACTTCCACCGATCTGCGCCCGGTAAGTTCTGTCTCGATCTTTTCCACAAAGGGAATCTCGCCATAACCAAACATACGCATATGCAGCCAAAACAACAAACTGATTTTATCTGTCGGTTTTGTTATCAGAAATTCTTTTATCTCCTGCTCAGAATACCTGCTTCCCCCCGTTACCGTAAATTCCCTGATCTCGAAGGTCTTTAAAAAGATCACGGCAATTAGCGAGAAAACAAGACAGATGCACAAAACAAATGTCAGTATCTTTTTTCCTTTTCTCACTGGTGCATATCTATATGTCTTTCTCATACTCTCAAGATAATTTCCTCTCCTAAAACTTTAGTGCCAGCCCCACTACAAAGCATCAAATTTCACTTCGGCACCAAGAGCTTTTAAATTTTCCACAAATCCCTCATATCCCCGCATTAAATATTCCACTCCAAAAACTCTGCTCTCTCCCTCAGCGGCGAGTGCCGCCACCAAAAGCGCGGCTGTCCCGCGCAGATCCCTTCCAATAAGCGTTTCGGGAGAGAGGGATAGGACTCCCTCCACCATCACCTTATTCTCGTTAAGATAAATTTTCGCACCCATTTTTTTTAACTCGGAGACAACGCCAAAGCGCGCTTCAAAAATAGTTTCTTCAATAATGGAAACCCCGTCAGAGAGTGCTGCGAGAGCGACAAACTGCGACTGCATATCCGTCGGAAATCCGGGGTAAGGCTCGGTCTTTATATAGTCAAACGCACGAAGGCGCGCCCGCGTATTCCTCTTTACTAAAATGCCATCCGCAAAAAGATGAAATTCCGCACCCGCTGCCTTTAATGGTTCTATCACCGAGAAAAGTTCCCCCACATCCGCTCCCTTTAAAAAAGCTTTCCCGCCCGCCGCAAGCACAGCTGTTATATAGGTTCCCGCGACAATCCGATCGGGGGGAATGGTGTAGTCAAGTGGATGTAGCTGCCCCACTCCTTCAATTTCAAGATGCGCCGTTCCAATGCCGGAAATTCTCGCGCCCGCCGCGTTTAAAAAATGGCACAGATGCACAACTTCCGGTTCTTTCGCTGCATTGTGCAACCTTGTTGTCCCCGGCGCAAGCACGGCTACTAAAAGCGCGTTCTGTGTCGCTCCGACGGAGGGGAATGGAAGTACAATTTCCGCGCCTGAAACTGCCCCAGTTCTCCCACAGATCACCTCACCCTCCTCGATAACTACCCCCAGTGCCTTTAGCGCGAGAAGGTGTAAGTCCACTGGACGTTTGCCGATCACACATCCGCCCGGATGTGCGAGACGCGCCTGCCCAAATCTGGCAGTTAGCGCGCCGAGAAACAAAATACATCCCCTGGTATCCGCCATATCTTTCTCATTGAGAACGACGGGGTGTGCCCCGGCAGCATTTACGCAAAGCACCCCCTCGTCCCAGGATACCGCCGCCCCAAGTTTTTGAAGCAGTGCCGCCATCGCCCGCACGTCCGCGATGTCCGGACAGTGAAAAAACCTAGTTTCTCCCGAAATTAAAAGCGATGCTGCAAGCATTGGCAGAACCGCATTTTTCGAACCCTGGAGTCCCACCTCGCCGCAAAGCGGACAACCGCCCGAAATCTGAATACAAGCCATGGCACACACCTCAAAAAAAGCATCTGCTACAGTTTATGCAGTCCCCCCTTTCATCGTGCATGGTTAATGCAAAATTTTATTTATTGCTCCCCTTCAATCCGATCGGAAACGCTTAACACAATCCCCATCTCCATCATTAACACCAAGAGTGAGCTGCCGCCGTAGCTGATAAAGGGCAGCGGAATTCCGGTGGAAGGAATAGTGTTTGTCACCACCGCGACATTGATTAGGACCTGCACTGCAATATGTGCCATTACCCCCGTTGCAATCAAACTGCCAAATAGATCCGGCGCGTTGATCGCAATAATAAAAATACGCCACAAAAGTAGTACAAACAAAAACAGTACTGCAAATGCCCCGACCAGCCCAAGTTCCTCGCATATGGTTGAAAAAATCATATCGTTGTGCGCTTCAGGGATATAGCCAAGCTTTTGCACTCCCTGACCTAAGCCCTTGCCAAAAAGTCCCCCGCTTGCAATGGCGTAAAGCCCCTGCAGGATTTGATAGCCCTTGGGATGGTTCTCGATATCCTGCCAGATCTTAATGCGTTCCAGGCGGTACGGAAACAGCATAATAAAGAGGACGGCGGCAATAATTAATATTAGGGCGATCACCACATAATATTTTTTATTGCGCGATGCCACAAAACAGATGGCCACCATCATCACGCCCATAACTAGCGCAGTCGAGAAATTCTCCCACACAACCAAGACAATGAGCGGCATCATAATCGCCATTACCCGGATAAAGCCCTTAATGCTGTTAAGTCTGCGCGGCGAGAGCTTTACAATATAGGAGGTCAGCAAAAGCACACAGATTTTTGAGATCTCGGAGGGCTGGAATTTGCCGAAACTTCCAAGCTCAATCCAACGCTGCGAACCGCCAGTTGTATCGCCAAAAAGCACGAGGTAGAGCTGTAAGCCAATACATAAAAAATACAAAAGAAAAATCGGTTTTATCGGCAGAAATGGAAGTTTCTGCATATAGATACGGTAATCAATCTTTGAGATAAATACCATTAACCCCGTGCCCGCCACCGCAAAGATCGCTTGTTTGCGCAAAAACAGCGTGGGATCTTGGTAATATTTATTTGCGTTGTAGTAGCTGACACTGAACACCATCACCAGCCCAAAACACACCAGAAAAAGGACGAGGAATAAGAGCGTATAATCATAATAGCGCTTTTTCTTTCTTCGCTTTCCCTGTTCCATATCCTCCCTCGTCATAGCCAAACCTCTTTCCGATGATTTTTACGCTTTCCGCGCCCAAAATTATAGGACGATTCCCTCCCTATCCGGCAGTGCGCGCACAAGCTCCTTAAAAATTCTTCCGCGCTCCTCATAATCTTTAAACATTCCCCAGCTTGCACAAGCCGGAGAAAGCAGCACCGCCTCACCAGGTTTTGCGTGTTCTGCACAAAATTTTACTGCGTCTTTCATATCCTCTGCCATCACGATATCTAAAAATCCTCTCTCCCTCGCTGCCTTGGCGATCTTCTCCTTCGTCTGTCCCAAAAGCACAAGGGTTTTTATCTTGCCCTCAAACGCATCGATCCACGCACCGTACTCCGATCCTTTATCATATCCGCCGCCGATTAAAAAGGTCTTTGTATTCATTGCGCGCACTGCCTGGATGGAAGCATCCGGATTTGTCCCCTTGGAATCATTGTAGTATTTTACACCATTTTTTTCTATCACAAATTCAATTCGATGTTCTACCGCTTTGAATGTGCGAAGTGCCCTCCTGATGCAATCGAGAGGCACCCCCATCGCTACCGCAGCCGCAGCCGCAGTCATCGCATTCTCGTAATTGTGCCGCCCAATAATATTCAGTTCGCTTACTGGCAGCAGCACTTGTTCCTTCCCGCCCTGTGCGAAAACGATTTCATCCCCGGAGAGAAAGAACCCTTCCGAAAGCCTTCTCGCGCTAGAAAACCAGATAACTTTGCAGGAAAGCTTCTCCCCAAAGTCTTTTAACCTCTCATCCTCGTAATTTAATATACAGATATCTTCCCCCGTCTGATTTTTTGCCACCGCAAATTTTGCCGCAGCATAATTTTCTATAGTGTGATGGCGGTTTAAATGGTCGGGAGTAATATTCGTGATCGCGGATACTTTCGGATGAAACTTTTGTATAGTCTCAAGCTGAAAACTGCTGATCTCCGCCACAGTAATCGAATCCTTCTCTGTCTGCGACACCATCTGCGTATAGGGAATTCCGATATTGCCGACAACAAAAACCTCCTTGTAATAGGTTTTCATTATCTCTCCGGTCAACGCTGTCGTGGTGGTCTTGCCATTGGTTCCAGTAATCGCCACCACCCGCCCCCTCTCAAACAGATATGCCAACTCTACCTCTCCAAGAATTTTTACCCCCGCACTCTTTAGGCGGTCAACCTCCGCTAAATCCGTTGGAACCCCCGGACTTAGCACCGCATAATCCACCCCGGAAATTTCTGCATCTGTCATTTTGCCAAGTACAACCACCCCTGAAAAATCCTCTGGAAGTTTTTTTCGGATCTCTGCCGCGCTAAGCTTCTCGTTGGAGTCATACAGGATAATATCGCAGACCCCGTTTAAAAGCTTTGCTGCCGCTATTCCACTGATCCCGCTTCCAAAGATTAAAACTTTTTTGTTTGTAAATATCTTTTCTTTTTCTTCCATTTTCTCTTACCAACCCCTTTCTGTATTCCGATTCGGTCAAAGCCGTTTATTCCATATATAAAATCAGGTCACTATTCTCGTTTACTTTTTCCCCGGGCAGCGGAAACTGCTCCTTCACCTTTTCTCCCTCGCCAATCACATAAAGTTGCCCTTCTGAGTAGGCGGCAAACTCTGTTTTTGCCTGTTTTAGGGTCTTTTTGGTAAAATCCGGCACAGTGACGCTGCCAAGCGAATACTGCTTTAACTCTTGCTCGCTGTAGTCCGGTGCGAACCCAAGATAAGGGAGGATATTTTCAAAAATCTCTCCCGCAACCGGCGCAGCGATCGTTCCCCCGTAATAAATGCCCTCCGGCTCATCAATCATCACAAGCACCATAACCTGTGGATCGGATGCCGGTGCGAAGCCCAAAAATGAGGCGATATAACGCCCGGTTCTTCGCGGAAGTTTCTCGGAAGTCGCCGTCTTTCCCCCGATATGAAGCCCCGCCACATACGCGCGCTTTCCGGTTCCCTCCGCCACAACCGCCTCCAAAAGCTCTCTCATGGTCTGACTGGTCTTATCGGATACCGCCTCCGCTTTCGCTTCATAGCCAAAGGTTTTTACGGTAACCCCCTCCGCATTTTCTACAGAAACGCCAAAATGCGGCGTGATTAGCGTCCCCCCATTGACAGCAGCACTTGCCGCGCGCATCAACTGTAGTGGCGTAATCTGAAAGGACTGACCAAAGGACATTGTCGCAAGTTCCACCGCTTTAATATTTTCCAATTTATGTAAAATCGAGTTTGCCTCCCCCGGCAAATCCACTCCAGTGCGGCTCGTCAGACCCAATTTATCAAAATAATACAAAAAACGTTCCGCACCGATCCTCGCGCCAACCTCCATAAAGACCGGATTGCAGGAATTCATAATCCCCTGCTTAAAATCCTCGCTCCCATGTCCCCCAACCTTATGACAGCGGATAGTGCGATCTTCCACCAGCTTGTAACCCGGACAGTAAAACGTATCGCTTAAATGGACAACACCCTCCTCAAGTGCTGCTGTCGCCGTTACAATCTTAAATGCCGAACCCGGTTCATAAGTGTCGTTGATACAGGGATTTCGCCACATGGCATTTAACAGTTCGTTCTTCTTCTCACTTGTCAGTGCGTCTTTATCATTCTCGCCAAGAACCTGCGCGGTCAGGGTGTACGGCGCGTTCAGATCAAATTCTGGGACATTGACCATCGCATAGATCTCGCCGTTTTGCGGGTTCATCACAATAATGCTGACCCGGTTCGCCCCCTTTGCCTCATAGACTTTCTCTGCCGCCTGCTCGGCAAACTGCTGGATAACCACATCGAGGCTAGTGTGCAAATGGCTGCCTGAAACTGGCTCCTCCCTGTTCTCCGCAGCATTTTCAAGCTCCAAGCCATGCGCGGTAGTCTGCGTTAAAATTTTTCCCGGAATTCCCTGCAAATAGGAATCATACTCAACTTCCAGTCCAATAATGCCCTGATTGTCGCTCCCGGTAAATCCAAGCACCTTAGAGGCGAGCGATCCAAATGGATAAAACCTTTTGTAATCCTCATCCACCATCACCCCGTCCAGATTCAGATCGCGAATTTTATCCGCTGTCTCCTTGTCTACGTTCGCCTTGATACGCTCGATAGACGAATATTTTTCCACGCGCTTCCTGACCGTCTCCTCCGAAATTTCAAGAATTTTTGAAAGTTTTTCAATTACTTCCTCCGGGTTCGTTATCTGGTTATGTATTACAGAGATCGTGCAGACTGGCTTATTGTCCGCAATCACTACGCCATTGCGGTCATAAATTAGCCCACGCTCCGCCTTTATACTTCTCTCACGCTCATGAAGTTCCTTTGCCCGCTCCGCATACCGGTCAGTAACAAAAATCATAAAGTAGGACAGACGACCGCAAATCACCAGCATCCCCGCAAAAAGCAGCACAAGAAGGAAGAAGAGTCCGCGCTTTTGATAAGAAAGAAAATGCATAAAACGCTTCCTTAATTTATGTTTCGCTCTTTCTTTTTATTGTATTCATAACCTGCCCGATCTATACCCGCACGAAGCTTTTACGGTGTTGTATCCTCCGGGGCAATAATGTCCCCTTCCTGCATATCATTAAGATCCGTTGACGGATCATTCACTGGCAGATCAATATGGTAATTGATATCTCCCTCCGGGTAAACGCCCAGATAGGGTAAGATCTCCTCCAAAATTTCGCTGGTTAATGCCGTGGCAAGTGAGCTGCTCGCCTTTTTCTCCTCGTCGTGGATCTCGTCAATTACCACGTAGATCACCACCTGAGGATCGTCGGTCGGGACACAGCCGACAAAGGAGACAACATATTTCTGATTCTCCTTATCACGCACGCCCTTTTGTGCAGTACCTGTCTTTCCGCCAACTAAATATCCCTCGACTTTTGCCGGGGAGGCTGTTCCGGAATCCACAGTCATAAACATCGCCTGACGCATAAATTCTGAGGTCTGTGCTGAGACGGAAACGGAGAGAACAACGCCCGGATTTTCGTAGACGACTGTGCCGGAAGCATTTCTTATCTGTTCTACCACATGGGGCTGGTAATAATTTCCTCCGTTGATCAGGGAACAAAAAGCGGAGGCAAGCTGCACCATGGTGATATTGAAGCCCTGCCCGAAACTTGAGGTGGCAAGCTCCGTCACATTCAAATTCTCAATCGGAATCAAAATACTTTTGCTCTCACCTGGAAGGTCGATCCCCGTTGTCTGAGCGAACCCAAAATGTTCCTGATACCGATGAAATTCGTCCCGCTCAAGAAGCTCACCGATGGACATAAGTGCCGGATTGCAAGATTTCATCAGTGCTTCCGTAAGCGTCACTACACCATGTCCGGAGCGGCGGTTACAGTTGATGCGGTAGCCTGCCACTTTGCGGAACCCGTCACAGGTAAAGGTATCTGTCGTCTTGACTAAATTTTCCTCAAGTGCTGCTGCCACAGTAAACGGCTTAAATGTGGAACCCGGCTCGTAGGTATCGCTAATACAAAAATTTCTCCACATACGATTTAGGGCATTTAGATTCTCTTCCTCGCTCATTGCCGCGATCTCCTCCGGCGTATAATAAGCGGAGAGATTTCGCGGATCGTTTAAATCAAACCCCTCGTTGGAAGCCATCGCGTAGATTGCCCCATTATTTGGGTTCATCACAATCACACCGATGTTTTCACATTTCCAAGTCTGGCGAAAATTTTTTATCTTCTCCTCCACAAGACGCTGTGCATTTACATCTAATGTGGAGATAATCGTATTTCCGTCGGTCGCTGGTTTGGAAACTTTTGTCAAGTTCAGCTCCGAATCATAGTAGCCGTACTCCCTGCCGTTTACGCCAATCAGTTCTTCATTATAGTACTGCTCAATTCCCCAGGTGCCAATATCGCCTCCGACCGTATACCCGATCACATGGGAGGCAAGCGAGTTAAAGGGATAGTTTCTTATATATTCCTCCTCAAACCATACCCCCTGAATCTTTTTGCGGTCATCGCTTGCCGCCACATATTCCTCGAACGCCAGTTTGCTCTCTAAGCTCTGCTGCCGCAAAAGCCGTATGTACGCACTTGTACTCTTCTCCACAAGAATACTGCGCAGTTCATTTGCGTCTAGCCCATAAATTTGCACCAGCGCGTTTATGGTTGGCTCAGCATAACTCTCATCCATATTGATAATGCTCGGATCAAAAATCACATTGAATACCTTGGTACTTCTCGCCAAAACTACGCCGTTGCGATCTAGGATATCCCCGCGTTGATATGGCAAATTTGTATTTGTCCCCAAACTGTGCTGGGCAAGCAGTTTTTTCCCGTAGTTTTCTCCCTCATTTGCATGAAGCCAGATCAGCCTGGCACATAATCCTAAAATCAATGCAAAAACCACGCAAAATACAAAGAGCAACGCCCCCTGCATCTTGCGTGTGAATTTTACATTTGCTTTACTTCGTTTCCTACTCATAAGCAGCAACCACTAACTTTCCCATTATTTCGCTATGGAACCAAAGTATCCAAAATGGAGGAGGCCGCCTCTGGGATATTTGCATACTGTCTGACATAGCTTAAATCCGCCGGATCATAGTAGATCACCTCGTTATGGTTGGGAAAGACCATGCCAAACTCCCCCACTGCCGTCTGATAGATTGCGTCCAAATCAATATCCTGCACCAGTGCCTGCTCCTTGCCCGCATTGGTATCAGAAAGTACAGAAAGCTCTTCTTTTAAAGAAAGGATCGTCTTGTCAAGGCGTGTGGACTCCGCTTTTAAATCGAGATAGCGCACACAGAGAAGACCCACGGCAAACATCGCGCCGCACAAAAGGAGAATTCCAAAAAATCCAATGCTGCGGGTAATGGAAAAGAGACGCTTCTCGTCGCGCTGCGCCTCCTGCTCCCTTAATCGCTCATAGCGATCTGACTCCCTCTGCGGAACTTTTTTCCGCGCCGGGGGAGGGGCACTGCGCTCCCTTCTTGGCAGATCGTATTCGCGTTCTTTTCTTTCCGGTGCCCTTGCCCGCTCAGCAGTATTTAATTTTCTGACCGTACTTCCATGTACATAGTAATCTGGATCGTAATGATATGGATTTTTCTTTCCTGCCATCCAAATCCCCCTCTTTCCTTGACTGCAACTCCTTACACCATTTTATATCCCCGCGTCCCCACGCTCAAATACGCGCAGCTTCGCGCTTTTTGCTCTTGGATTCCTGGCAAGTTCCTCCTCGCTCGGAAGAATCGGCTTTTTGGTTCGCACAATTCCCTTCGACTTTTTCCCGCACACACAGACCGGAAAATCCGGCGGACAAATACAGGGATTCTCCGCCCGTCTAAAGCTTGTCTTTACTAAGCGATCTTCCAGAGAATGAAATGTGATAATACAGAGCCGCCCGCCTTCATTTAAAAGACCAATCATCTGATCAAGTGATTTTTCAAGCACTTCAAGTTCTCGATTTAACTCGATGCGAATCGCCTGAAATGTGCGTTTGGAAGGATGTCCACCCTGCGCGCGCACCTTCGCCGGAATAGCCGCCCGCACGGCTTCATTTAACTCAAACGTCGTCTCAATCGGCTTTTTTTCACGCATTCTAACAATATGCTTCGCGATATTTTTCGCAAAGCGATCCTCGCCGTAATCTCTGATGATACGAAAAAGTTCCTGCTCGCTGTAACCGTTTACAATCTCCCTTGCCGTGCGCGTTTCTCTCCCATCCATACGCATATCAAGCGGGGCATCCTCCCGGTAGGAAAACCCGCGTCCCGGCGTATCAAACTGATAGGAAGAAACTCCCAAATCAAGCAGAATTCCATCGACTTTCTCGATGCCCTCCCTCTGTAAGATTTCCCTGAGATTGCAAAAATTATCCCGCACAATCAAAACACGATCTGAAAAGGAAGCTAAGCGCGCTCTCGCGGCTTCTATCGCGTCGCCATCCTGATCGATCCCAATAAGAAGCCCATCCTTTGAGAGTGCGGAAGCGATCTTTGAGGAATGTCCTGCTCCGCCCAGGGTTCCGTCCACATAAATCCCGTCCGAATGTATATTTAACTCTGTGATGCACTCCGAAAGAAGCACGGAGACATGGCAAAATTTTTTTTCTTCCATCGTTCCTCCATCCCATCCGGGCGTTTCTCGCTCACAGAAGCCAAAATTTGCCTCTGCGCCGCCACTTTTACCTTTCATTTTAACCCATACATCTAAAAAAAGCAAGATCAAATTCTCAAGAAAACATGACAGAGTACAAAAAACATAAGAAAAAAGAAGGCTTTTGTCATATTTTGCGATCCAAAAACCTTCCTTGTTTTTAACTATTTTTCTTTTTTCCTGTCAAAATCTTAGTGCGCACTAGGAAAAAGAAACTGATTAAGATAAGCAGGATGGATAAAAGCTGGGAGACGGCAAGCGATGTCCCCCACAAAAAAAGTGGATCGGTGCGCAGACCTTCCATCCATACCCGCCCCGCCCCGGAGCCCATCAGATATAGACACAAAAGTTCACCGTCAAATTTTTT
>CAJUCG010000082.1 GCA_910585065.1 uncultured Lachnospiraceae bacterium | reverse complement strand
AATAATATAATCTCCGGTCATTAGAACGGAGGAGGCGGGCTCCACATTGCCGGACTCCGTCGCGACTACGCCGGTTCCAAGAACCAGTGCCCCTTTGGTCTTGATGGTAATGCCGATCGGATTCCCGCACGGAATTACTTCAATATTGTTGAGTACGTCCAGTGAAACTTGTTTTAGTTGAATAAAACCAAAAAGTTTGAGATCTAATTTGTAGCTTCCCGTCTGATCTGCGCGCAGCGTAAATTTATCCCGCAGATTGATATGCAGACTTCCTGCGGGAATATTGGAATCATTGACAGAGAGTACCCCGACATTTTCCTGTGAAAAATCCGCCATAAGCGGCATATTCAAGTCAAACTGTTCCGTCTCATTAACTAAGATGCGCACTTTGTCCGGAATCAGGTTCCACATCTTCCAATAGCTAAATGCCAGCAGAAAAAGAAAGGTAAAAACTGCACACCAGACAAGAAAATGCTGATATCGGCTCTTGGTCTTACCTTCCTCAAATGTACTCTTTGGCACGGTATAATAAAGAATATCCCCTTTTCGCACTGCTTCCATCCTGCTATTTTTTTGTTTTCTCGTCAGCTTTTTTGGTATATTTTTCTTTGGATATTCCATAATTCCTTCCTTTCCGCCCGCTGGCAGCTATGTCCTTGATTCTATATAATTTAGTATTTACGCACGCGAAAGTACATAATTTCGCTGCGCCGACGATACAATCTTTTTGCATCGCTGTGCGCATAAAAAAGGATATATCCATAGGATATATCCTTATTCCCGCTTTCTAGTATGTGCAAAAGCCCTGCGGATAAACTAGCATTTTTCACTTTTACTGGTGAATACTTCCTGTTTTTTTGCATTTGCTAATGCCTTCATCTCGGACGCGCTCTCTAAAACTTTATCCGTGATTTGTACGCCGCCTAACATCCTTGCGATCTCTGCTATTTCTCCGTCCTTTTCTAACTTGTGAATCTCAGTGCGCGTCCTCAGCCCGTCCGTTGTTTTTTCGATAATAAAATGTGTGTCCGCCATCGAGGCGATCTGCGGAAGATGCGTAATACATAATAATTGTCGTTTTCTTGAAATTTTTGCCATTTTTTCCGAAACCATCTGTGCGGTTCTTCCACTGACACCCACATCAATCTCGTCAAAAATCATGGTTTCAATTTCATCTTTCCCGGAAAAGACGGATTTTAATGCAAGCATAATTCTGGAAAGTTCCCCGCCCGATGCAATGCGCGACAATGATCGCAGTGCTTCGCCAGGATTTGTGGAGATCAGAAACTCCGCATCATCCGTGCCATTTGCCGTGTAATTTTCCAGAGTTTCAAAATGCAGTTCCAGCCGCACATCAAGGAAATTTAAATCGCGCAGTGCCTGCGAGAGCTGCACAGTCAATTCTTTCGCGCTCTCCTTGCGCAGCGTGGAAGCCTGCATACATAATTCCTTTAATTCTTCTTCCGTTTTATTACATTTTTTTCTTAAATTTTCCAAATACTGATCATAATTTTCATATTTTTCGATTTTTTCCCGACATTCCTGTGCATATGCCAGCACACCCTCGACATTCGTTCCATAGCGCGTTGTCAGGCGATTGACCAGATTAAGACGCTCCTCCACCTGTGCGAAATGCTCCCCCTCATCCTCGCAGTCCTCCATATAACTATTTAACTCGCGATTAAAATCGTGCATCATTCCTTCTAGGGATTCTAAATTTGCATAGAGATCCGCCAATTTCTCATCATATTGCTCGATCTTTGCAAGCTGGCGCACCGCATATCCGAGCTGTTCTGCGACGGACTCTCCCCCCTCGCTGCTCAGGCGGTATACTGCCGCCAGGGTCTCTTGTATAGTATTGGCATTTGCAAGCCTCTTGTGTTCGCGCATCAGTTCCTCTTCCTCGCCGGGAATTAAATTTGCCTCCTCGATCGTGCTGAGTTCAAATTGGAGAAAGGAAAGTTCACGCAGACGCATCTCCTCGTTTGTCTGTGCCTCCGAATACTCTTTTTGCAGCGCGCGGTAGCGCGAAAAGCTTTCGCGCAGCTTCTTCTTGATCCCGTCAAGCTCCCCCGATGCAAAGCGATCCACCATCTCAAGATGTTTTGATTTATTTAAAAGCGACTGATGTTCGTGCTGCCCATGAATGTCAATCAATTCCCCCGCAAGCTCCTTGACAAAAGCTCTGCTGACAATTTCCCCGTTAATGCGAAAGAGCGATTTGCCCGATGCAGTAATCCTGTAGGAGATCAAAATTTCATCCTCCTCAAAATTTACTTCCTGATCCTTTAACATGGTGCGCACCCGCTCCTGATTTGTCCGAAACAAAAGCTCCACTATCGCCTGCTCACATCCTGCCCGCACAATATCCTTTGTCACCTTCGCGCCGAGTGCCGCGCCCACGGAACCGATAATTACTGACTTGCCCGCGCCGGTCTCGCCGGAAATAATGTTAAGATGTTCCCCAAAATATACTTCAATCTCGTCGATAATTGCAAAATTCTTCGCGTGAAGACTTACCAGCATAAATGTAATTCCTTTCGGCATATGTTTTCTCCCACAGTTTATCACAGATCGGACAAAGACACAAGATTAGAATAATGGAGAAATTTTCTGGATAAATTTGTGAATTTTTCGGCAGTAAAAAATGAAATTTTTTGTTTCGTATGGATAATTATCACAGTATTGTAATAAAAATATCCCTTCCCTACTTCAAAAAAAGGGAAGGAAACCAAAAGTTTCCTTCCCTTTTCCATTTAACTTCTACCTTCGAATTTTTTCCACAGTAACACGGCAAGCTAGTCTTCTGCCGTTTACCACCGCATAGACATAGGTCGTACCAAGGGCTTTGCCCGTGATCCTTCCGTTTTGTACCTGCGCGATGCGCTCGTTATCCGAGTACCAGCGCACATCCAGATCCGCTTTCGATGCGCCGTAGACCTCAAGGCTAATCAAAGTGGAGGTGTAGCGTTCTAGGGTCAGAGAAGTCTTGCTTAACCCCACCACATAAATTTTCACCGAAGCCGTGCGCCCAGAATCCGCCAAGATCGTGATATTTGCTGTTCCTAGTGCCCTTGCTGTAATAAGTCCCGTTGTCCGGTTGACACTTGCCACCACCGGATTATCACTTGACCACACGTATTTATCCGTATATCCAGCCGGAAGAATCGTAAAGCTTACAGTCTTTTCCTCGCCCGGCACCATAACCACTTCAGACTCCGAAACTTGGATATTGGTGATGGCAACCGGATTGCGCACATGAACAACGCATATTGCCTCCACACCGCTCGAATCTTCCGCTTTTGCCTTTATCTGTGTATCACCTGCCTTCAGTGCGGTTACGCGCCCGCTCTGCTTATCCACCACTGCGATTGTCGGATCCATGGACTCCCAGACAACACCGTAAGTTGCCTCCTTCGGGCGGATGGTTGGCACAATTGTCGCGACATCTCCGACTACCATACTAAGATAACTGTTATCAAGTGTAATCTCCGTGATCATCTGGCATACCTCAACTTCACAGGTACCCTGCGCGCCGCCGCCATCCTGCGCGGTACAGGTAATCACGGCATTTCCCGGTTTAATTCCCTTGATTCTTCCCTTGTTGTCCACGGTAACTATTTCCGTGTCGCTTGATTTCCATTTTACGGTCTTATCCGTTGTATCTTCCGGGGTAAAGATAAGATTTAGCTTCTTGGTTTTACCCACCCCGATCTGGCAGCTCTCCGGATCGATTTTCAGCTCTTCGGACTCGACAATATTTTTGCTTACCTGCACGGCACAGTAGTCCACATAGCCGCCGTCCACCGTTGTACAAGTAATAATTGTAACACCCTCTTTCAGGGCTTTCACGCGCCCTTCCTTATCCACGGAAGCCACGCTCCGCTCGGAAGAGGTCCATTTTACTTCCTGGTTTGTCGCATTCTTTGGCGAAATCACAGCGTTTAATTCCCACTCATCGCCGATAAAAAGCTCCTCTTCATGGGAATCCAATTTCACGCCGGTAACACCCTGTTGTACCGTTACGGTACAGTAGGCGGTCGAACCGCTCTTTGTCTTTGCCATGACAACAGAAACACCGATTTTCTTTGCAATCACCTTGCCTTTGTTGCTGACTGCAACTACCCCTTTGTCGGAGATCTCCCAGATAAGGGTCTTATCCGTACTGTCCGCAGGAGTAATGGTCGTTTCAAAGGTATAGGAATCGCCTACATTTAGGGTTAATGCTGTCGCATCCAGCCGGACTGCCGTCGCTACGCGGTTGACATTGACCAGACAGGTCGCGATATAGCCGCCGTCGGTAGTCTTTAAGAGAATCGAAGCCTGACCGACACCCTTTGCTGACACCTGACCATTTTTGTCAACGGATGCCACTGCATTATTTGTCGAAATCCAGGTCACAGCGACATTGGAAGCGTTTGCCGGGGTAAGCACATAAGTCAGACGAAATGTTTCGCCCACATTCATTGTGATATTGCTCTGGTCAAGTTTAATTCCCGTCACTGCCTGCAAGATAGTAATACGGCAGCTCGCCGCAAGCGAAGCATCGTTCTTTGCAGTACAGATAATTGTTACTGTCCCCGATTTTCTTAAGGTAACCAACCCTTTTTGATCTACAGTTGCGATTGTATTGTCGGAGGAACTCCAGACAATCGGCTCGTTCTCCGCATCCGGCGGAGTGATGGTCGCATAGAGCGGCAGGGTCTTCTCCGCAAGGGATGTTGTCACATTTGTCTGTGAGAGCGTAAGTTTTTTGATGGAGTGATCCCCCACAACGGTAATCATACAGGAGCCAACTACTACATTTTCCTGATTGATCGCTGTAATCACGGCAATTCCTTCTCTCAGACCCTTTACTGTGGAAGTGAGATCACCCTCCTGCTCTAAGGAAACGGTCGCTGGATCGGATGTGATCCACTTGAGCGACGCGCCGTTTGTCTTAGGTGTAATTTTTGCGTTAATGGTCAGCAGATCCCCGATCTTAATTTGTTTGGACGCAGGGTCAAGCTCAATTTTTGTGATTGCCCCAATTACGGTGATGGTACAAGTCGCTGTCTTTGTCACATTGTCAATTGTCTGAGAAACCGTGATAGTCGCTTTGCCCTCTTTTAGTGCTGTGACAAGTCCATCCTCATCCACGGTAAGAATCGTTTCATCGCTGCTGGTCCATATAAGCGGAATGCTTCGATTTGAAGTAAGTGCGTGGAGCTGCAGCGTACCACCAACCGGCATTGTCGCCGTAGTCATATTTAAAGAGAGACCGTCAATTACCGTGATCGGAATAATATACTGCTTTTTGTAGGCCGTTCCTTCCAGATTCCCATCCCCGTAGATATCTTTGTCAGGATTGTCAACTCCTTTATATTTCAGGATAAGGAACGCATCGCCTTTTCGCAGTGCGGTAAGAATCCCGCTGCTGTACTCCGCCACATCCGAGAGCCGGTTGATATCCGGTTTTGAGGGATCTCTCGAATCTGGCTGTGCGACAAAGGCATCAAACATACTTTTATCAAGAATATTTGCGTTTAACAAAATATCATAGGTATCCCCAACATTCATAATCAGGCGGCGTTCAGAAATCCCGATTGGAACTACGACTTTAATAAATACCTTTTTGATATTTACATTCTTCTGTTCATAAGCTTTTTGTGAACCTACCAAATAGTAAATTCCCGCTTTTAAATTGGACAGAGTAACCGAACCATCATTTGTGCTAATATCAATATGCATATAATCTGTATCTTTTGAGTACGGCTCTTTTTCAATCAATTCAAATCTGTTGTTTTCATTTGTCCAGGTTTTTAGATAGAATGCCCAGCGGATTTTATCGGCGGTTTTTGCGTTTGTTTCAAGCGTCAGACTCACCGCACTGCCGCTGATGGCGGACATATTATAGTCCAGGTTATTGGTAAATTTTCCATATGTTCCGCCGCCGTCTTTTACTTTGACCTTCGGTGCTACAATAATGGTGATGGTTTTCGCATCTTTTCCATCCAGCGTTTTAAATGTTACTTCCGTACAGCCAGCACCTACCGCTGTGATATAACCAAATTCATCCACCGTTGCTACATCCGGATCGGTCTTTTCAATATCTACCGCATATGGTGCAAAATTATCCGTTGTCGCAATATCAAGCAAATCCCTGCCCGGTCCTTCGGAAAGACTGTTCACCCCGGTTTTATAGTTTATAAATTCAAACATTGGCAAATAATGGGAACGATCTTTGTTATCTTCCGGTGTGGTAAGCTGTATGGTCTTTTTCTCACTTGTTTCATTGTATACTACCTTATCAATCATTCCGTAGGATGCAGAAGGATCGTTCGGATCTGGCAGTTTTGGGTTAATATTATTTGCATCCTCCGATGCCTTTAATTTAAGTGGTACACGAATATCGCAATAAGCCTGATAGGTGTAAGTCTGATCCCCCACTTTAACTTCAATCTCTGCATGAAGCTTTGCCGTGCCAATCCCCTTGACTTCAAGTTCAAAGGAAAGGTGATTATCCGAACCCTTTCTCGGCTCTACGGTAAAAATCTTTTCATCCGCACTATCCCATTTGGTAATCTTCATATCGGATGTAATATATCCCAGACTACATCCGACATATACGGTGTGTGTACGATTATTATTTGGTATGGTAATTTCATCTCTTGGCTCTGTGCCGGCTTCCCCGCCAATAAAGTAAAACTTAACCTCTCCCCAAGTCACGCCCGGAGCCGGGGTTAAAACAGGGGGCGGTGTTACCGTACCAACTGGTGTCGAAGTTGGATCGGGCGTTGGAGTACTTGGGTCAGGGGTCGGAGTATCTATTGCTCCTGGTGTCGTAGGGGCAGCATACGCCTGCACCAATCCCATACTCCCCGGCTGGGGCATCACAATCTCTTTTCCCTCCCCTGGCGGACTCTCCTGTCCCGTCACATTCTCCACAAGCACTTGTGGCTGCTGCGGCAGCATATTTGGCACACCTTGCAGCACCAGTGCCAAAATTAACATTACTGCAACCTTTGCTCTTCGCTTCATAAACATCCATCCTCCATTTCAAAAAAATTCCTATGTAATCTGCCAGTCAGGATAATTCCGCCCTTTCCAGGCAACACCCTCACTTTCTCATTACTTCCATTCTACTGGATTCCTTTGACAAAACTGTGTCATTTTTCTATCTTTTTTGGTAAGTTTTTTCACAAATGAGAAGATTTCCCTGCAAGAAATCTTGCAAATTAACGAAAAAATCAAAATCTCACCCATATAATTATCGGATTTCTCCCCCTTTTTTCTGATACCCTCCCATCAATTACAAGATATTTCCTCGCCTTCCAAAATCCAGAATATGCCCGCCATAATCCCCATGTGCATTTATCTATAGGATAGGGATGCCCCATTCTTAAACTGTGCTTTGCACACTAAGGGAAAAGGCAGCCGTTTCCGGCTGCCTTTCTGAGGGGGTAGTATTTATGAAAAAAAGTTCAAAACTTAGATGTAAGCATTGCTCATTTCCTTTGATAAACTTATTATACCCCCCGTTTATGACTTCCTTATGACGAAATTGTTAACAATTTATGAATAGTAATTTTATTTTGCAACTTTTTTGCAGACTACCGCCGAATAGAGTTATCACCGCCAGCCGCCCCCTCTGCTCTCCACAGTACGTCAAAGCATATAGGGAAATTTACTATCTTTTCCTTTCCGCATCTCCCACATTTTAACGTGGCAAGATGCTCCTATCGTAATACCCGGCATAACCTTATCATCTATATATTGAAAGCGCATTAAAGAACCATTCTCACAGATCATCAAATAGGACAAGGATAATCTTTTTTATTATTTTTCCCTTTCGGATCTAGCTTATCCAGCGAAAAAATTATTCTTCCTCCGGCATATCCCAGTTATGATATACATTCTGTACATCATCATCCTCATCCAGCAAATCTAGTGTCCGCTGGATCATCTTGATATCATTGTCATTTGTTAATGTCACGTAAGTCTGCGGAATCATCGTCACTTCCGCCTCAAGCATTGGAATCCCTGCCGTCTCTAATGCCTCGCGCACTGCCGAAAATGCATCTTCTGCCGTGAGTACTTCGTAGCTGTCCTCCTCCTCGTTAAAATCGTCCGCGCCCGCATCCAGTGCAAGCATCATCAGCTCATCCGCATCCTGCCTGCACTCTTCCTTATCAATAATAATCTGACCTTTTGTATCAAACATAAATGATACACAACCCTGTGTTCCAACATTGCCGCCGCCCTTGGTAAAAGCATTGCGCACATTTGCTGCCGTGCGGTTTTTATTGTCCGTAAGTGCCTCCACAATAATTGCGGTTCCGCTCGGTCCATAGCCCTCGTAGGAGACAAATTCATAGTTGACATTGCCTGCGTCCCCCGCCGCCTTCTTGATACTGCGCTCAATGGTATCGTTTGGCATATTGTTTGACTTTGCCTTCGCGACAATATCCTTTAATTTGCTGTTGTTGTTTACGTCCGGGCCACCCTCTTTGACCGCGACGGCGATCTCCCTGCCCAGCCTTGTAAAAATCTTTCCTTTCGCTGCGTCATTCTTTTCTTTTTTGTGTTTAATGTTTGCAAATTTTGAATGTCCTGACATAAAATGCTCCTTCCATATTCCTTTATATTCCTTATTTTTACGCTTCACAATTTTAGCACAGTCGGGTTCTGGTTGCAAGTCCTAAGTTTTAAGTTCATCTCTGATCAGAAATTTAGTTATCAAGCAGTTTGGAAATTTTTTCCATCACCTTTTTGGTGTCCTGCACTGTCCGGACGGCACACATAATTGTATCATCCCCGGCAATACATCCGACAATCCCCTCGATATGGATTGCATCGATCGCCGCCGCCACTGCCATTGCCATGCCGGAAACTGTCTTGACCACAAGGATATTTCCTGCCATATCCATCGACACAAAGCCATCTTTTAGAATGCGCGCATATTTTTCGGAAAGTGTGCCCTCCTGCCCCCGCAGTACAATATACTTTTGTTTTCCCGCTCCATTTGCCACCTTGGTCAGTTTTAATTCGCGGATATCCCTGGAAATTGTTGCCTGTGTTACTGGATAGCCCGCCGCAAGCAAAAGTTCCGCTAGTTCCTCCTGCGTTTCCACCTCGTGTTCTACAATCAGTTCAATAATCTTGCTCTGTCTGCTTAATTTCATTTCTGTATCCTCCACCCAGAAGTTTTGCCCGCAGCACCTGATAAAAACTCCGATCTAAAAGCCGCACAAGCTTTACCGTGCGTTCAGCGCACCGCACTTCAATATAGTCCTTTGCTCTAAGCTTTATCGAGGATCTGCCGTCCACTGTAGCAATAGCCTCCTCCTGCTGCGTTTTTTTGCTTGTGCGCACACTTACTCTCACCACATCTTTATCCGTCACAACAATACTGCGAGCACCAAGAGAGTGTGGGCAGATCGGCGTGATCACCATCACATTGGACTCCGGTGCGATAATCGGACCGCCCGCTGAGAGATTATACCCTGTCGAGCCAGTTGGCGTTGCAATAATCACCCCGTCCCCGCGGTAATCGCTGACCAGATCCCCATTTATGTAGACCCCCGCACCAATCACCCGCGAAAAACCACTGCGCGTAAGTACAAGATCATTTAGTGCATCCGGAAGTACGCATCTTCTGCCGCCCGCGTTTACGGAAACGCCGAGCATCATCTGCTCTCTAACTACATATTCTCCCGCAAACAATTTTTCAAGTGCCTGATCAAGTTCTGCCATTTCAGTTTCCGCTAAGAATCCCAATGTTCCAAGGTTTATTCCAAAAATTGGAAAATCAAATTTTGCCAGATCCTGTGCTGCCTGCAAAATGGTTCCATCCCCGCCAAGCACCAAAGCGCACTGAGTATTTATAGGAATATCTTCTACCTCTGTGTAATGCGTGCCGTCCTCCCTGCATCCTCCCCTCGTCAGATAAATGCTTCCTCCGCGTTTCAAAATAAAATCCGCAATCCGTCCGGTTATCTCCATGCTCCCATCCTTCTCGCGGTTTGTGATAATGCAAAACCGTTCCATATTTCGCTCCATGCTCTACGCTGATAATGTACTGTGCGCTGCATCGACCACCTGCGCAATCTGTGCGTGGATCGCCGCCACATCTGATCTTTCCTGCTCTTTTTCTTTCTCGCAGTTCTCCTGCGCAGATAATGTTTTCCTAGCGTGCAGCAAATATTCAATATTTCCCTCCGGACCTCTGATTGGAGAAAAATCAAGATGCAGCAATAAAAATCCAAGATCCGCCGCAAAATCCACCACTTTTGCAATTACTTCCCGGTGAACTGCTGCCTCCCGCACTACGCCTTTCCTGCCGACTTTCTCCCTCCCCGCCTCAAACTGCGGTTTGATCAGACAGACAAGCTCTGCTCCTTTGCCCATCAGCGCATGGACAGGTTCAAGCACCAGGGTCAGCGAGATAAACGCGACATCGATCGAGACAAAATCTATTGCCTCCCCAATCATTTCTGGATTTACATATCGGATATTGGTCTGTTCCATCGCGACCACGCGCGCATCCTGCCGCAATTTCCATGCAAGCTGATTTGTCCCCACATCAACAGCAAAAACTTTTGCCGCGCCGTTTTGCAACATACAATCAGTAAATCCACCTGTGGACGAACCTACATCCATACAAATCTTACCAGAAAGGTTAATGCGGTGTGCAATTACCGCCTTCTCTAACTTGAATCCGCCACGGCTAACATATTTCATTGGTTCGCCGTGCAATTCAATCTGCGCGGAAACCGAGAACATACTCCCCGGCTTATCCTCGCGCACACCGGAAACAAAAACCTTCCCTGCCATAATCAGTGCCTGCGCTTTAGTGCGCGACTCTGCAAGTGCCCGTCTGACAAGAAGCATATCCAGTCGTTCCTTTTCTTCCTTTTTTTTCTTATTATTCCCTGTATTTTCCATCTTTATTTTCCTCCCCTAAATTTCAAGCTCTCTTAAACGCGCGATAATATTATCCGCATCCAAACCATAGGCTCTTTTTAGTTCTTCCTGTGATCCATGCTCGATAAACTGATTTGGCAGAGCCACCGACAAAAATTTTCCTGCAAATTTCCGCCCTAAAAGTTTCCCTGCCATTTCCTCTCCAAAACCGCCCCGCGCGACATTCTCCTCTAGTGTGACAACAATTTTGTAAGAAAGTGCCGCCGCAATCATTGTCTCATCAATTGGGGAGAGAAAACGCACGTTGACCAGTGCGGCTGTGACTCTCTTTGCCTTTAAAAGTCTTCGCACTTTATCCGCTGTTTCCACCATACTGCCAACCGCGAGCAAAAGGATTTCCCCCTCCTTAGCAATCCACTCGCATTCCCCGCATTTTATTGGGGTCTGAAATTCAACAAGTGCCTGGCTTGCCGCCCCGCGCGGATAGCGGACGGCGGTTGGAGATGGATGAGTAATACAAAATTCTAACATCTCCTTTAATTCTGCGGCGTTTTTCGGTGCCATCACCACAAGCCCTGGAATATGCGTCAGATAGGAAATATCAAAAATTCCCTGGTGCGTTTCGCCGTCACTCCCGACAATCCCCGCCCGGTCAATCGCAAAAGTAACCGGAAAATTATTTAAACACACATCATGTAAGATCTGATCATATGCCCGCTGCAAAAATGTGGAATACACGGCAAAAACCGGGTGAAAGCCGCCTGCTGCCAGTCCCGCTGCAAAGCTTACTGCATGTTCCTCCGCAATCCCTACATCAAAAAAACGCCTTGGATATTTTGTCTTAAATTCTGAAAGTCCCGTTCCGTCCGGCATGGCAGCAGTGATCGCTACAAGATTGCGGTATTTTACTGCCAACTCATTCATCGCGGCGGCGAATACATCAGTGTAGGTATCCCCCCTCTTCTCATTCAGCCGTTTTCCGGTCTCCACATCAAATGCATCCACTCCGTGAAACTGTCCGGGATCATGCTCTGCACAATCGTACCCCTTGCCCTTTTTTGTGATCACATGGACAAGCACAGTGCCATTTTTGCGCGCTGCTGCCAAGAATGCCTCGTACATTTGCTGGATATTATGCCCGTCGATCGGACCAACATAAGTAATATTCATCTCCTCGAAAAACATCCCTGGAATCATAAGCTGTTTTAAAGAGGCCTTGGACCGGCGAATCTGGCGAACTAACCGCTCTCCCATTAATGGGATCTTTTCTAATGTATTTGTCACATTATCTTTCAATCCCTCATATTGGGTACTTGTGCGGATCTTGCCAAGATAGCTTGCCATCCCCCCCACATTCTCTGAAATGGACATTTTATTATCATTTAGTACAAGAATAAGATTGCTCTTTAATTGTCCGGCATTGTTTAATCCCTCGTAAGCCAAGCCTCCGGTTAATGCCCCATCCCCGATCACTGCGACAATCTTTTCCTTCCCGCCGTTTAACTCCCTTGCGCGCACCAAGCCGCAAGCTTCGGAAATCGAATTGGAACTATGTCCGGAATCAAACAAGTCCGTATTGCTCTCTCTGCGCTTGGGAAAACCGCTCATCCCGCCATATTTGCGCAGCATATCAAAACCGTCGGCGCGCCCA
>CAJUCG010000081.1 GCA_910585065.1 uncultured Lachnospiraceae bacterium | reverse complement strand
AAGCGGCGGAATCCGCAGACTAAAGGTATGGAAGTTTACCCCAGAGGTAAAGTTTACAAGCCTGCAGTGGGAAAAAGGCAGACTGACCATTAAGACAAGGGTGGGAAATGGGTATGAGAAGAACGAAATTGAGGATGGGAATTGGGTTCGCAGTCACGTCCGTGTGTGGTGGCAGAATGAATATACAATATCTGGAAATCATCTTAGGGAATAAAAGGAGAAAAAAGCGGTAATGAAACGGGGAAAAAGACTAAAAAGGCGGTAGCCGAATATGAAAAAACGGCAAAAAAAGCGGTGGATATAAAAGGAAATAATAGTAAGAAATAGGGACCTGTGACTTTTATGGATGTTTCACCGACCGTTAAGGTATAAAAAGCGGGATGGAATTGTTCCAGAAACAATCAGAAGTGGGAGGGATTTGCCCAAGGCTGCATATTTCCCTATCTAACAGTTTCCTTATCTGACAGATCGCTATAACCGATGCTCAGAGCTTGATAGGATTGATCAGTCAGTGAGGAACTGCCAAGTTTAGGACATATAGGATAAACCACAATAAATGATTTTTAAGACTGGCTTGGGTAGTCTGATACTGTAAAGCTTGGAATGGGATATCTATGGCAGACAACAGGGTTTTTATAAGATTTGAGTTGACAATAAGACGACAGACCAGATGGAATATAGTATATAGTAGGGGAATGGTAAGGTTTTAAGGTTGCAAAAGGTAAGGTGATTGTGAATGGTAATAGGCAGGCGGTTCAGCTTGGGACTTGCTTCTGGTATGAGGATGATGGCAAGGCTGACTGTAGTGATCAGGAGGGGAAGTAGTATCTTGGATGGGTAGTTGTCAGTATTCTATGACAGGCAATCGGTTCAGCTTAAGACTTGTATGCGGGACAAGGCTGATAGCCAGATGGATTATAGCAATAGGGGGAAGGTAGTAGTAGCTTGAATGGGTAATTGGTAATGCTCTAAAATGGTCATGCAGACTGTTTGGGAGGTGTGGGAACGTTGTCAGGAGGCTTTGCTGAAACAGCAGGGTTGTTGTGGGGTTGCAGGCGTGGTGAACCTTTTGGGGTATCCTCCCTTGGAAGCATGGCAATTGGTGGGGTCATGTGGCAGTGGGATTTCGCATGGAAGGTGAAGCTGTGGGATATTGTTGGGGAAGATGGGGTTCTGGGGTATCTGCAAGACCTGTCCGTCAGGGGGAAAGTTTTCAGGGGATTGAAGTATTTTACAAGACAATATTGACATATATCAGTTGATGAGTATAATGGATATCATTTCAATAAAAAAGGAAGGTGGTATCCATGGGGGAGAGGAAGGAATTAACCTTGTCGGAGGTATTTGATGCGGCGTGGGGGTATTTCGTTTTATGCCAGGTCACGGGGCGGGATGCGGCAGGACGCGCGGAAAAATTCATTATTCTGTCAAAGCACGCCTCCGGTGTATCTGCAAAGCGTGAATTGGGATATTCTCTGGCAGAGGGTTTTGACGCGTTGGTAATCCCTGCCTTTGAGAATGAGGGGGAGGGTGTCCGCATGGTATTTGGCGCAGGCGGGGAAATCGGGGTGGTGGAGGAACTGTTTGAACCGGAGGAAGTTGCGCGTTTTTTCCGCAGTTATTATCTGCCGCCGGGGATGAGGTAGTACCATTTGCAGGGGGATTGGGGTATCACGGGGGGTTTGTACCTGCGCCCTTGCAGATTTCCTGTGGAACTGGCGGGCATGGTCTGGGTATCCAGTTGGCAAGGACTTAGATGGTAGACTGCCCGCGAAGACACGCCGTAAACCGCCCATTCCCCTGCGGCTTTGGGAAGGAGGGAAAACTGGAAGGCAACGCAATGGGGGATGGGGACAGACTTCCCTGCAAGATAAGTAACAATGATACAGGTGATAGGCAGGAATATGTACTGGATATAGACAGTTTACGGTCTGGAAGTGCTGTCGGTTAGATTTTCCTGTAGTTGTGCCCTAACTATGCCAGACGAATTTTCACAGTATAGATAATAATGTTCAATTTAGGTGATTGATAAGATGGAGTATATGGGAATGGTAGGGGAGGGAGAATGTTACTACTGATTTAAGCGTTTTTGAGATAATAAGAGATGTCCGTGTCCGTCTGGCTGGCGCGCGGTCAGTTTGAGGTTGTTTGTTACCCGGTGTATTGTATGGATAAGTATATAGTGACAGATATAAGGAATGCTGGTGAATGGGATGTTGGAGGTTCAGGTTTTGGGTCAGGCAGGCTCATTGCTGATAGGTATCTGGTTCAGGATATAGATTCATTGAAGTGTCTTCCCTGTGGAACTGGCGGGCATGGTCAGGGGTATCCTGTTTGGGGAGGTGGTCTGTAAGACTGGCAGAAGCCCTCCACCACTGAGGGTCAGGGGTCTCCTTTTTTGGGAGGGGTAATCTGGAAGGCAGCGCAATGGGGGATCCTCCGGCTTCAAGGTGGGAATCATAGGAAAGAAACATTGTTTTCTGATGTAGGTGGGCAAGCTTCCCATGTAGGGGTAGTTCATATTCAGCGACAGTTTCCTTATAATATTCAAGGGACAGGCTTCCCGTGTAGGGGTAGTTTGCTTCTTTCCCCCTGTGCTGTCCTTTAGGATTGGGGGGAACTTCTTTTGTAGGATCAGTTCCCTTCTTCCCCCCGTGACAACCTGCGGTGAGGTTGGGTGGGAAAAGTTGGCATCTGGCATTTCGTGGGTCAGGGTATCCTTTTTTGGGAGGGGTAGTCTGAAAAGCAGCGCAATGGGGGATGGGAACAGACTTCCCTGCAAGATTTATTTCTGGTCAGTGGGTATATGATGCGGGGCAGTTGGGGTATCCTCTGTATTGTTTTCTGGGGTAGGTGGGGAAGGCTTCCCCTATAGGGGTAGTTCGCTTCCCCCTCCATGCCGCCCTCCCCGATTTAGGAACCCCCTCCTGTAGGGGTAGTACCCCCATATGGAAGGTGTTGGCTGCGCCAGATCATTGGCATGAGATTTATGGTAGTTTCTTCAGGAATGAGGAAAATGGGGCTACGGGTATGGGGATAGCCAGATTACAGGGTTACGGTATCTGCCTTGGTATCATTGTATGGTGTAGGCTTCGGATATCCTGTGGTATACCATCAAGCCAGCGTGGTAAGTCTGGGGTAGTACCCTGCTTCTGGGGTTTCCCCGTGGCGGGATAAGATGGGTAGTGAAAAAGAAAAACAGATTGCATTTTGGCTGCCCAGGATGTTATACTATGTGTGAGGGAATCTGGAATGGGGTAGGGGGAACAGGATGTTCTGGAGGCATCCAAAAGGGTCTGATAATGGAGTAAGAGATAAGGGGGCATGAGGAATGTGGGAGACCGAGGAAGGGTTTCAGATGCAGAAAATATGGGAAGGGTTGGGGATTTCAAACGATTTCCTGTTTGGGAAGGTAATGCGCGACCCAGAATTATGTCAGGGACTGCTCCAGCGGATATTCCCAGATATGGAGATTGACCATGTGGAGTTCCCGGTGGCGCAGAAAAGCATCAGCGTGGATATGGATGCAAAGAGCATCCGTCTGGATCTGTATGTGGTGGATGGTACAGGGACTGTGTATGATATTGAGATGCAGGTTGTTGATACAAAGGAACTGCCAAAGAGGACGAGGTATTATCAGTCCGTGATGGATCTGGAGATGATTGATAAGGGGGAGTCGTATACAAAACTGAAGAAGAGTTTTATTATTTTTATCTGCCCGTTTGACCTGTTTGGTAAGGGTAGACATATCTATACCTTCCGGAACTGCTGCATGGAGGACAGGAAGCTCCTGCTTGGGGATGATACGGCAAAGATTTTTCTGAATGCAGAGGGGACGAAGAAGGATGTCAGCAAAGAGTTAAGGGAATTCCTAAACTATGTAGGCGGGAAGAAATCGAAGGATTCCTTCGTGATGAGGCTGGATGAGGCGGTAAAGAGGGCAAAGCAGAACCGGGAATGGAGGCATGAATATATGACATTGTTGATGCGGGATCAGGAGAAGTTTGAGCAGGGCATGGAGCAGGGCATGGCGCAGGGCATGGAAAAAGGGATAACGGGGATGATCGTCCGTATGTATGAGAATGGTTTTACCATAGAGCAGATTGCCCTGTGTGCAAATAAGGGGGTAGATGAGGTAAAAGCCATTGTCGAACGGGAGAAGCTGGCACGCGTATAAGGGCAAGCCGGGGGAGGTAGGGGATAAGATAAAAGTTGATAGGGATGTTGCCATTGCGGGCAGCATCCTTTTTCTATTGGGGGAAATTATATTTCGATAACTTTTCAGGCTGGAGTAGATATCTGGATGTTGTAGAAGCAAGAATATGGGGTATCTTTTTTTGGGAGAGGCTGTTTTCTTTTCTAGTCAGTGGGTATGTGATGTCAGTGTCAGACAGGTTGGGTGCAATTGGGGTATCCTGCGGTTCCAAGAAAGGGGTTGTGGAAAGTGGCAGAACCCCTCCGGGAAAGTAATATAGGTGACAGGGCTTTTCCTGTAAGGGTAGTTCCCTCCGGGGGATGGATGAGAAATAAGAATGGCATCCTGTTAATTTTTGAGGATAGGGGATGGTAGCCTGCCAGATTCGATGTTTGTCAGATGACAGCTGGGATTAACGATGTATCGTAGAGGCAGGGGAATGGTTAGAAGGTAGAGAACAAGAGGATAATCGCATCCTAGGATTATCTATGGTGTTTCGTTGGAGGTTGATTAAGACTAACGAATACCATGGGATCTTGAATAAATTCTTGTAGATTGTATGTGATGTATAAGTTTACATTTAAGATGGATTATGGTAGCTGGAGGGATAGGTAAGAATTGATAATAGATTGGTCTTTTTATGTATATTTTTATGGGGGTTGTCGGGCGGCGAAGAATAAGGATTATGGGATCAGACGTGAGGAGATTGCGAATGTATTCGATTCATGGGATGAGTATAGAGGGTTATCCAAAGGCAGAGTCCCATAGTTTATTTTCCCCAACAGACAGGATAGGGGTATCTTCATAAGGGGGCATGGCAGTTAGTTATGGGTTATGTAGCAGTGGAATTTTGCAGACAGGGAGGAACTGTAGGAGATTATATCGTGTTTCAGTTTACAGCGGAGATGAATTATATGTATATGTTGGGGAATGGAAACCAGAAAATGATGAAGTTCAGTTTATTATGGGTTATGTGAAAGGAGGAATGCCAAATGGCAAAGAAAAAGTATTATGCAGTCAGACGTGGGAGGACTACAGGGATATTCGAGTCGTGGGATGAGTGTAAAGAACAAGTAGATGGTTATCCAGGGGCGGAATTCCGTGGTTTTACCAACAGACGGGAGGCAGATGATTGGTATAACCAGAAGTTGGGACGCGTGCAGGAAGACCGGAAATGGCATCAGTGATTGCATTTCCAGTAAGGCAGCACAGTATGAGCCTTGGAGGAAGAATAGCATCCTGCAGCAGGAATTGAAGAAAGGGTATATAATATAACATTGTGGATGGGGGATGTTATATTGCCCGCAACTTCCCCATCCCCCCTCCATTCCCCACAAATCAGAGAAAAATTCAATATTTCATCAAAAATAACTTGACATTTTGGACATTCAGAGCGATAGATAGGACAGCGGCGGAGCGTGGGTATCCCCCAGCCCGCCAGTTGCCAGTCGTGGCACCAATAAAAAATTCATGGAGGGAATGAAAATGGGAATCAGGGTCTTAAGGGCAGATGGGGTATTGGAGGTTGTGGACAGGATTGTGGCTTACGCGGAAAAGTCGGGGGTATGGAACGGAAAGGCACGCCGGACGATGGAGCGTGCGGTGGATGGTGTGGGGGCAAACGCATTAGTTTTTTGTGTATACCCGAAGAATTTTACGGTAGGCAACCTCCCGGCAGACCAGCTGCTTGACATCCAGCAGGAAGCGTTGGAAAGGGGCTGCGTTGACCTCTCAATGCTGGACTGCCAGATTGTCACAAAGGAGAAGGCAATCCTTGGGGTAAAGCCGGGGAAGCCGTATTTCTTTGGGGCAGATAACCGGGCGAGCAGGGCAGAGAACCAGTGGGTGACTCGGATGGAAGAGCAAGGGGACCTGTTTGGCGCATTCCCATGCAACAACGGTTTTGGCGGCATGGGCAGTTTCGGCAACATGGGCAGTTCCAGCAGCAACATGGAAGGCGGGGATGAGGAAGGGGTAGAAGAGGATGGGATCGAATAAGCCTGCATCCTCCCACGTAAGGGGGGACTGCCGTTGAGGAAGAGTTCGCTGCCCGTTGGGGTAAAGACATTGATGAAATACCATGAGGGCGGTACGCTGGATTTGGGAAACCCGGTGCAGCGTGCCGCCGGACAGTGGAACAACCTGCAGCAGAGCCTGCTGATCCATTCGATGCTGGCAGACTTCATCATCCCAAACCTGTATTTCAGCAAAGTGCAGAAGGAAGGCAGCACGGTGCTGTCGGTACTGGATGGGCTGCAGAGGCTCAGTACGGTATTCCATTTCTGTCAGGATGGCTTCACCTTGCACCCAAAGACCCCAGATGTTGTCTTGGATGGGGTAGCCTACAAGATTGCGCTGAAGAAGTTCTCGGAGCTTGCGGAGGATGTGAAGTCTGCCATTTTGGGGTATCGGTTCACGAGTTACCAGTTGGAGGACTGCACGGACGAGGAAATCGAGGAAACCTTTGCAAGGTTGAACTCCGGTACGCCGCTGTCAAAAATACAGCAGGCAAGACCGGTATTGGGGGTATCGCTTGCAGCATTCTTTAACCGTCTGGCGGCACATGATTTTTTCCAGAAGTCGCTAAACCTGACCATTGCGCAGCTGCGGCGGGAGGATGATTTCCTGATCCTGCTGACGGCGGCGATGCTGCTGGAAGACCTGCATTACGGGGATTTTAAGATTAAGGTCACGGCGAGCGCGGCGGAATGCGTGCGGTTTGCCGGGGAAGTCAGGGATGATTATGCGCAGGAGAAGATGGAACTTTTAGAGGGTGTTGTGGGGTATCTGGATGGGGCATTTGGCTCAAGGGAATATAAGTTCCTGCGGAAGAATAATGCGCCAGTGGTCATGTATGTCGCGGTGGATGCGATGGGGTGTGGGGTATCCGCAGAAGATTATGGCAGGTGCGTGGAAGGTTTCTTTGAAGGGGGCTGCACAGAGGGCTATAATGCGGCATCCGGCAGTGGCAATGTGAAGATGGTGAATGTGGAAACACGGCTGCGGGAGCTTGCGGGGTATGTGAGGGCGCAGTTCCCGGAGAATTTCCCCGAGGAAGGGGTGGCGAACCGTGATGCAGCGGCTGAGTCCGATGGGGAAGAGGGATGAGTGCTGTCTGGTATTGTAGAAGGAAGTGGGGCGGCATTAGCGTTGTATCCGGGGGATTCAGGGGTATTAAAAGAGGTGCAGTCGTAATGTCTGTAAGGTTCTGGGTATCCCTGTAGTATTCTGGAACAGGTGGATGAGCGCAGGGTTTTGGGGTATCCCTGTAGTATTCTGGAACAGGTGGATGAGCGCAAGGGTTTGGGGTATCCCCATAATATTTCAAGACAGACAGTGAAACTTCCCCAGTCACTTCAAACATAGGGCTTTGGGGTATCTTTATAGTATTTTAAGACAGCCCATTACGATAGTCAGAATACCCTCCATGTGGAAGGTGAAAGGCATAGTTGCTAAAGTACCTCACGTATTCCGCGTTTACATGGTATATGCCTGTAATTCTGCATATTTTTATCCGGGAAGTATCAACCAAAAGCCACAGGACAGCCCTTAGAAGGGGGCTGTCCTGTCTGTATACTGGTATCTTTTTTGATAAACGGCTAAGTTGATATGAATTTGTCGGAAAGTGAAAAAAAGATGCTTGCTAAATAGTGTAAAGGTTGGTATAATGGGGATGAGAGTCAAGGACATTTCAGGTGTACCACCCGGCACTGTTGGCGCAGCACCGGGCAAGGGATGGTAGCTATATTACCACACAATACAGACAATGTCTGCGATACACACAGTTATTATAGCGTAGTTGCGGTTTTATTGCAATTCTTTTTTCGTGTGCAAGCAGACGGAGTTGAAAACCTTCATTATATCAGCGGGGTGTTTGTGTGTGTGATGCATACTGACACCTCGTTCTTGATTTCTCGCAAAGAGACTCACTGGTTGGGGTATCCGACCAACTGGTGGGTTCTCTAAGTGAGGAATCGGAGTTTGAAAAGGCTGCGGTTTTCTTTGTTGTACACAAAAACCCGTAGTCTTTTGTTTTGCTTCGAATCCCGGAGAATATGCCCCCACAGGCAACGGGGGGAAAGGAGGAAAAAAGAATCCCGCAGGCATAAGATGAAGCCGCTGTCACAGGGACGGGGCAGCACTGCGGGGAGAATTCGGCTGTGCGCGGACGCGTGCGCAGACCATCTTGGGATTTAGGAAGGAGAACAAGTTCATGGACAGAGTGAAGAAAAGGCTGGCATATCTGCTTGCCATGGTACTGCTTCTTGCGCTTCTTGCGCCTGCAGCACCAGTAGCCACGGCTTTTGCCGCCACAAAGAACCCAATCACAGAGTTAGGGGTTAAGAAGTTACCAGAAGGGAACACCATCAAGGTCGGGGAAGTATTCAATTTCGACCCGGATATTATTGCGACCGAGCGGGGGAAAGGCAAGTCCACGGGGGTTGTATGGTGGGAAATCAATGCCAAGACGAACACTGCGGGGGTATCCTCGTCAAGGTGGGGGTATGTCTACCCGGTGTATGCGGGGAGTTTTGAAATCCGCGCGCTTGCCTTTGCAAACACGAAAGATTTGAATGCATGGAAGGCGGCAAGGAAAGCGAATGGGTATGTTGCGGAGGAGGCAGTAACCGCAAGCTACGCGACTGCAATGACGGACTGGGTAAAGATTGATGTTGTCAGCGATACGGAGGGGTATGCGGTTGCACGCTCACAGTACCAGTTGGGGCTTGCACTAAAGAACCGTAAAGTAAAAGAGATACATATCCAAACAGACAAGTCCATCTGCTTCACCATTGGCAGGAAGTCCTATGTGCAGCGCACACTGGTTGTTGATGCGCCGAATGCGGAAGTGGAGAATGCGGGGCGTTTTGCGCAGATTAACATTAAGCAGATCAAGGCATCCACTTTTACGGAAAAAGCGTATGGGAACCGTTTCCATGTGACCGCGCCGGATGCAAGGATCGTCTTTGTTGGGAATGCGAGGACAAATGAGGTGGTCTTCGAGCCGGGGGAGACGGCAGAAACAAACAGGCTGACCTTGGTCGGGGAGGGCGGTATGCTCTCGGAACTGGATGTTAAGGCGGCGGGTAATGTGGATATCGTTGGCAGTATTTTTGCAGACCGCGCAGGGAAGGCTGTTGTAGTGAATGTGGCGGAGGAAGCTGCGGGGACAAGTATCCAGACGGATGCGGCATTGGAAGTGAATGCGGCGGCGGATGTAGCGGTTACGGTGGATCAGGCAGGGGGTAGTGAAACGGCACAGAATGCACCAAAGACCGTAATCAACATGGAAAAGGCGGCTAAGGTATCCGTGGATGGCACGGCGGCAGATGGTACAACCGTTGTGGTCAAAGGTGGGGCGAAAGGTTCAGAGGTCGCGTCCGATGCGGCGTTGGTGATTGTTGCAGACGCGGATGTAAGCCTGAACCTTACGGGCAGTGCGGCAGGGACAACCGTTACAAAAGGCGAGAATGTGAAAGTAGAGTTAGCTGCGGAAAGCAAGGTGGATGGGGTATCTGTTACCGATGTAAATGGTGCAGTGGAGACCATCAAGCCAGGGGAAGATTCTGCGCAGGTTACAGTAACACCGAGTGCAGCACCGACACCAGTTCCGACAACGATACCATCAGGCGGTTCGTCCAGCGGTGGAGGCACACCGTCGTATCCAGTGGTGTCGTCAACACCGACACCGACAAGTACACCAACCCCAACTCTGACAGCCACCCCGACTCCAACGGGTACACCAACCCCAACGCCAACGGGTACCCCAGTGCCAAGCCAGACACCAGATTATATTGCAAGTTACACGTTGGATGGAAAAACAACAGGGATATCTTTTGAGGAGGGTAGTAAAGAGGCAGTCATTGTATTGCCTGCGGAAAGTTTGTCCAAAACGGTTACTCTTAGTGTGAATAGGAGCAGCACACAAAAAGCACTTGTAGTTGGTGTAAATAAAGTCAGTGTTGGAGATTATACGGTTAAGTTTGTCGTGCCGTTGGAATCCGTAAAGTTATCAGCTAGTCTTTCCGAGATAAAATTATCTACAACTTCCGGTGCGGCAGTTACAGGAAAAGCAATACTGAATTTCCAAGTAGAGGATGATTTTTCTGGTTTTATGGCAGACCCAGATTTTATTGTGTCGTATGAATGGAAACAAGATGGTGTGTTGCAAAATGTTCATTCCGCACACGTCATAAGTAGGGTTGATGTTAGAGTTGAGGGCGATTTTGTTATATGCACAGAACCAGAAAGTTTTGTTGTTGTTAAGGTAATCCATAGTGAAGCAGGTGAGATTTTGGCAATGCAGTCTAATTCTATAGAAGGTGATATCCGAGAACGGCGCAGACCAAACGATTTTCTCAGTTATATTGTTTCTGGTGGAGAACTTACAGAAGAAATAAAAGGCGAAATAGAATTGGAGGCACCGGGGAACTGGAATGATGAAGTAAAAGAGGACTATACGAAAGCCTATATAGTTGCATTAGATTCCCTTTCCAGAGGAGCTACAGTTACAGCGACATTATTGAGTACAGGGGAAACTGTAACGGCTGAGTTGGATATGCTTGATAATTGTTTGGAAATAGGGAAATATGATGGTAAAACAGGAGAATATAAAATATCTTTTATCAGTCTCACAGATACTGAGATACCAACTGCTATATCTGCACAGTACAATGTAATTCAAAATATAGAAGGGGGAGACGCAGAAGTAGAGGTAACATTATCAGCGCGTTTTGCGGAACCTGATGCATTGAATTGTGAAGGGGGTGTTTATGGAATCCGGTGGCATAATTCTTCTGGGAATGTTATTGGACAAGCTTCGTGGCACAGTTACAATTCTTCTTGGCGTAAGGGTGGTTGTGAGGAATGGAGCTATTCTTGCCCATATTCTGTAAGCGAAAGTGAAGACGGGAAGGTTGTAAACTGTAAGTGTATCTTAAAGCTTTCTGAAGTACCAAATGCAGAAGACCTTAAGGGATATTATGCATATGTGTTTTATGAGATGCCATATACGAGTATTGGAGATCATTGGGTATGGTTAGAAATGTTACCAAAGTTGGTAATAAAAGATGTGACCGAAGTCAATAATGAGTAATTTTTGGAAAATAGTTTATTATTAGTTGGTAACCAAGATATTTAATAGTCAGGCGGGATGGTAATATGTGACTATCCTGCCTGATATGTTTATGATTTTTATAAAATATCGTGAGTTTGTCTGGAAAGAGCAACTTATTGATTCAATGGTTGCTTCACATTGAATGCAGACAGCCCTGCATTTAAAAGGTGAGCGGGTTGTATGAGGGGTATTGATTATTTCACGGCAGTCTGTTCCTGCGTTATATCCCTGTTTTCCTGCATTTCACTCGGTTGTGTGTATTGCTGTATTACTTTTTTGGGGTATATGGTCAGTTCGTTGCCTGCCCACGCGGTTGGACTTGGAATAGTATGGACACAGTTTTTGTGGATAAGGACAAGTATTCTGGCGATATAGGATCACATGGTTTTTGCATAGTCTATTGTAAGATATGGCAGTTTTGCCAGCGTTTCATATAGTATTTTTGGGGTTGCCATTGGTAGGATAGTTAGATAGGGTTTGAGGGGTAAAGGTTGGGGATGGTCAGGGTAGGTTTGTTCATGGTGTTTCCAGTTTGTTTTTGTTGTTACTAAGCTCACAGAAAATGTTCCAAGATTTGTTTTGTTGATTTGAGAGTATGGGTCAGATTTGTGAATGAAGTTTCTAAACTTGCTTCGGTGTTCCTGAGTTTGCTGAAAGTGTTTCAAGATTTGCTCTGTTGTTTCGAGAATTTTAGGTAGGCTGGTGTTTGATGTTGTTTGCACGGATTTGATTGCCTGTTGATGGTTTGGCTATGCAAGAGTGAGTGGTGTTCAATGGTATATCATGCAGTGTGGTAGACTGAATATAGTGTTGATATTGGTATGGAATGGTTTTGGGGTATTACCTGACAATGTGTTTCTGGTATGGTCTAGTGTACTATGTGGTGGGGGAAGGTTGGGGTAGTTATACTTATTGTCGGGTTTGCTTGTTCTAATAGATTGTTTGATGTGGATTTAAGTGCGGGGTAGTGTCTTGGGTCAGATTGTTGGCTTTTATGTTGTCATGTGGATCTGGTTTACTGTTGTATGATATTGTGACTCGTTATTCCAGTCTGATGGATAGGTATGATAGTCTGGTCTGACGTTATGTTGCTGTATTCGTTCTATTTGGGTTGGTATCCGCCGTGCTATAGTGTTTTCATTTGTTAGAGTGTCTGCCGCCGGGAATATTGGTGTCAGATTGTATTTTTCTTCTGTTGAATTTCGTAGCAAAACTGGGGGTTAGCTGTGGTATCCTAGAAGTGTCGGTCTAGTTTGGGGTAGTTCATTAGTTGGCTTTTGCGGTTGTTAGGCAGGGTTAGATTACCCCGGTTATTTCTTGGTCTAGGGTAGGGAAAGGCAAATTACCCCGGTGGCGCACCCCCGAGGGGCTTGTTTTGGGGGCATCGTTTTGTTATAAATAGGGGAAAACCTTGG
>CAJUCG010000080.1 GCA_910585065.1 uncultured Lachnospiraceae bacterium | reverse complement strand
ACCGATGAGGACGGCAATGTTTCCAAGGAGGAAATTACTTCCACTCCTGCTCCTGTTCCGGATACGACAACACCTTCCACACCACCGACATCAGAACAGCCTAGTACTCCTACATTCTCTGGTACTGTTAATTATACAATTGGAACAGAAACAGGTACTATTACAGCAGCGAATGATAATAAAACAGTTACACTTACAACTGCGACTGGCGGTGCAATTAAATTCTCTTTGAGCGAAACTGATGCAAAGAACTTTAAAGTTACTGCTGATAAGGAGACACTTTCAGGTTCAACCACCATTATTATAACTGTTACAACAATGACTGGCGGAACGGAAGCTAAGTATACAGTTACGTTTACACCAGCAAATAGTGGTACAACAGATCCTGATGATCCTAACAATCCAGGAACTACAGATCCTGATGATCCTAACAACCCAGGAACTACAGATCCTGACGATCCTAACAACCCGGGAACTACAGATCCTGATGATTCAGAGACAGAAACTATCAGTGTAACATTAGGTGGTACTATAACAGTAGTAAGCGGTAATGCTATTACAGTAAGCAGTTCTGCTGTTACAGCAACAGGTACGGTAGAAGTAACAAACCAAACCCACAGTGATAATACTGTTACCGTTACAATCACTGTTACACCTAGTACCGGAAAGACAGCTACTGTTACTTTCCCGACAACTTTTGCAGGTACTATTGACGGGGCTACTGCTACTGCTACTGTTGCGCGAGCTGATAGTAAGGCAACTACAATAACAGAAGCGACAACGTATAGTCTTACAATTACAGTTTCAGCAAACAAATAAATAATTAGAAATATCTAGTTATTATTATTCCGTTTAGTATTTACTTATTACGGACAAAAACTTCCTTCTTGTAGGGCAATTTATCCACAAGAGGGAAGTTTTGTTTTTTACTCCATTCCACCAAATATAGGAAAATTCTTTTTCTCAACAACTATAATATTCTATCCATTTGATTCCTTAATGGATGCTTTATCCATGTTCTTTCCCTCTCTTCTGTTCTATTCTTTTTTCTAATCCCTATTCTGATCCTGATTTCCTTTTCACATCCCCCAATTTTATATTTACTTAAGAACATATCGACATTCCAGTCAATCCAATCTTGAAAAATCATTATTACCTTCTATTTTCCAAAATTGGCTTTAAAAAACTCTACATAAAAAAGGACTTACTGCAAATTCTTACAGTAAGCCCCTTTCCTATCTGATTTTAACCCAACAATATTGAATTTTAATCTTATTTCTTCTTATTCTTCATCATCACTGCTACAACAGCACCTGCAACTACTACAACAGCAATCACAATCCCTACAATCAGTCCGGTATTGCTGCCCTCGTCTTCTGCATCTGTCTGTGTCGGAGCTGGAGATACCGTTGCCTGAGGCGTTTCCTTCGGTGCTTCTGTCGCTGTCGGTTCTGGAGTTGGTTCCGGTGTTGGGGTTGGATCCGCTTTTACTACGGTAAGGGAATCCTTTGCCAGGCTTGCTACTTCCTCCGCACTCAGGCAGCGATCGTAGATATAGAGATTATCCATATAGCCATTGAACACTGCATCCCATGCATTTACACCAAGATAAAGCTGTGTGCCTTCCTTAACAATATCTGCGATCGGACCTTCCTGTACAATGGAGCCGTCCACATAGAGCGTTGCTTTCGCACCGTCCGCAACTACTGTCACATTAAACCAGGTTTCCATTTTTGCAAGGTCATTGCCCGCGCGGAAAAGATCATTCCACGGCGCGCCGCCCGGCACATTTCTTGACCAGACCATCGGACCGTCAATCAGGTTTTCCTGCCATCCAAGCGGTGCAATACTGAGCCATTCTCCATCTTCGTCCGTACCCTTGATCGCGCCGTCATCATAGAAATTTGCCATGAAAATACCCGGCGTATGCTTGGTCGTACCCTTTAAGTACCAGTCAACCGAAATCGTATACTGGCTGCCCTTTGGCGCGGTCGGAAGCTTAACGCCATCACCGAAACCATAGAATGCCACTGCCTGATTCTTTACCCCTACCTCAAATGAAGGGTCTGGAGAATCTGCCTCAATACCTACCTGATAACCAACCGTATTGCCAGTCTTTCCAGTTACTGCATCTGTCAGATCGCCATCGAATGCATAGTAGGAAGAATAACCTTCCGGAACGGCTGCGGTCACAGTAGAAAGATCAACTTTCTCATAAACAACTGGTTCCGGGGTCGGGGTCGGATCTGGCTCAACAAGATCCGGCATTGCTGCGAGAACTTCATCGATCTTGCAGGCTTCCTTGATCTCGTCCGCCGTCAGTGCCGCATCATAGAATGCAATATCATCAAGCAAAGCTCCCTGGCTGCCCCAGAAAGAACCCAAACCAAGATACGCTTTTGTTGTATCCGCGGAGAGGAAAAGAAGAAGATCCGCTGCATTGTAGCCATCACCCTGTCCTACCTCTGGCTCCGTCACCTGCTCACCATTTACAAAGATCGTCTGTCCTTCCGGTGTAATTACAAATGCATAATTTACCCATCTGCCCTTCTGATTATCAAATACCATCGGACCTTTCACATCAATATAATTCTGGGAATCGTCCGTAACTGCATTCCAGCAAAGGTACGGTCTTGTCTCAAAAGTCAGTCTCTTCGCGCCGTCAAAAAAACTAATCAGATTGTCCCACTCCCAGAAAGGGGCATCCTCCGGCACATTCACCCATGCCGTAATTGTCGCCGCGGACAGTTCCTTGCCCGCAAACGGGTTCGCAAATGTCGTGTAGCTCTCCGAGGCATTCGCGCCAAATTCAAGCTTTACTGCACCGCCCTTGATCTCGTCCGTCACATGGCTCGGCGCAGCCGTCTCACCGTTTGCGGCAGGGGTCATATCTCCGAGACCATCCTCGAAATCATAGGAAGCAAGCGGAGTTGGTGCTGCTTTTACTTCCTGCGGTGCCGCGACAGAAACGATGCTTGTAAACATCAATGTCGCGCACAAAGTTGCAAAAACCTTCTTTCTCATTTCATCTCCTCCATTCGACTATACAAAAACCTAAAACATTTTAGATTTTTGTTAATTGATGATCCTATCTTATACGATTTCTTGTGCAATGTCAACAAGTTCTTTCTTTTTTTATAAAAAATATCTGCAAATTTACTAATTATATTTTGCGAATTTAAATAAATATAAAATAATCTAAATATTCATCAAACTTTATAATATTTTTGTACCGCACTCTTCACAAAAACGCGCGTCCGATGGAAGTTTTACCCCGCAATGCGGACAGCGGATCATCTCCCCTAGCTTCTGCCCGCATTTAATGCAGAAACGTTTTTCCTTGCTATTTTTGGCTCCGCAGCAGCTACAGCGGATGCTGCCCTCGTCCACGTCCTCTAAAGGGTCGATCCTTGTCCCGCAGTCGCCGCAGAAAACAGTGATATCATCCACAATCCGCTCACAGTTCGGACAATAGCGAATTCCCTTTAAGCGCAGGATATGAAGATGATTGGTATGTATTTTTTTATCTAATTCAGCAAGCTCCTTTACTGTCTCCGCAATCGCAAATTCATAGCCCTCGTTCTTTTCGTAAAAATTCTGTCCAATCTTTGTGTAGAGAGGGATAAATGAAGCCCGCATCTCAGCGTTCTCCGCCTCAAGTTCCCCAACAGACTTTTCTTCTCCCGCCGCCAAATCGGATTCCGCCGCCCCTTGCTCTCCCGCCGGATTTTGCTCCTGCGCTAAATCACCTAACGCAGCCTCCTGCACCGCCAGTCCGGCTTCCTTTCCTGTGATTTCCTGCATAAACTGGGTTTCCTTCCTTCAATATAATATTATTTGCTCGCGTTCATCTTCTGAACTGAACCGTAGATATCCGCTGCCAACTGCTGGATATCTTTATAAATCACGCCAGACTGTTTTGAGAGATCACCCATCTGCGACGCAACCACCGCAAAGCCCGCACCAAGCGCGCCCGCGCGGCCCGCCTCAATGGAGGCATTCAATGCAAGAATATTCTGCTTTGACGCGATCTTTTCCAATTCCTTCGTCTTCGCATTGATCTGATCCACCATCCCCGTAGTCACACCAAGTTCCTCATCCATAACCCTTGTGGAGGTAGTACTCTTAAACTTCATATACTCGGAATGCACCACATAATTCACTATAAACTCCACAGAACTTGCCGCCGCGCGGATCGCTTTCTCCGAGCGCACCGGCACTCTCCTTAACGCCGCAAGATAATCATTTTCACTCACACCAAGCTCTCTTGCAATGCCCGCAAACTTCTCCTCGTCAGCCTCCCCCGGCAAAACCTGTCCGCCGATCAATCTGCCGAGTTTCTCCCCGTTCACTACAATATCACAGGAAAAGTCCATCAGCCCCGCATGGCAATGATAGGTCCCCGTACACTCATTATCGCATTTCGTACAGCGGCGCTGCCCCTCCCTTGTCCCGCGCGTATACTTCGCACAAAAATCCGTGTAATTGAATCTCTCAGTTATCTCATTGCCCTTATTATCCACTGCGACCGCTGCAAGCCCCGTCGCGTCCGAAAATTGATTGAGAATATCCTGCAGCAGCTTCAAATCCATAAAATCTTTTAATTCCATATCTTTTCCCCTCTCTGAATGCTAATTTTCTTTGCCCTGTAAATACACAAAGCTATTATATCACAAAGTAGTTTCGTTTTCAATACGTTTCGCGTTTTCCTCCATGTTTTCAGAATATTTTGTGTTTTTTTGCAGGCAATCAGTGTAATCTTCCATTGCTTTTTCTGGCAAATGGTGCTATTATTTTAACAATGAGCTGTTTTTAATGCAGCCAATCTTCCTATGCAAAGTATGCTGCAGCTGCCTTTTGGCACAGCTAAGCAAAATTGTGTGGGAATCCAATATTTTGTAGAAAAGAGGACAAAGAAATGAGCAAAGGATTCGATGAGCTAATTGCCATCACAGGAAGCATGAAAAAAGTTGCCGTTGCAGCGGCACAGGACGCACCAATCTTAGAGGCAGTAAAGGCGGCAAAAGAGCGCGGTATTGCAGATGCCATCTTAGTCGGCGACGCAGACAAGATCCGCGAGATCGCGGCGGAACTTGGAATGGATTTATCCGGCTACGAAATTATCGATGTCAAAGACACGATCGAAGCAGCACATACCGCAGTTGCCCTTGTCCATGACGGTAAGGCGGATATGTATATGAAGGGTCTGATTGACACCAAAAATTTCTTAAAGAGCGTGTTGGACAAAGAAGTTGGTCTGCGCACCGGAAAGCCGCTCTCCCATGTCGCAGTATTTGAGCTGCCGGGCATTGACCGCCTCCTCTTCTTATCGGACGTAGCATTTATCCCATACCCGACACTTGAGGACAAGAAAGCCATTATTGAACATACTGTTGCCGTAGCGCACGCGTGCGGAATTGAATGCCCGAAGGTTGCACCGGTAGCCGCAGTGGAAGTTGTAAATCCAAAAATGCAAGTTACTGTGGACGCGGAAGAATTGACGCGCATGAACGATGCGGGCGAGATCACGGGCTGTATTATTGACGGACCACTTTCCTTTGACCTTGCGATTGACCCGGAGGCGGCAAAGCACAAAAATGCGGAGAGCCGCAAGATTGTCGGCGATGCGGATGTAATCCTCTTCCCGGATATTCACGCGGGCAATTTAATGTACAAGGCTCTTGTGCATCTGACCAAGTGCAAGAACGGCTGTATTTTAACTGGTACAAAAGCACCAGTTATCTTAACCAGCCGCTCCGATACATTCGAAACAAAAGTAAATTCTATCGCGCTCGCCGCAGTTGTCGCACACAATTTAAAACAGCAATAATTGTTTGACCCACTGAGGAGAAGTAAAAATGCTTGACACTATCCTGGAATTAGCGATAGATGCAGCAGCAGAGATCGCAGAAGCTGCTATCACAAAAAAATTCGAAAAAAAGAAGGAGGGAAATAAAGCTATGTCCATCAAAAGTTTGATTATCAACCCAGGCTCCACATCCACCAAGATCGGAGTCTTTGAGGACGAAACCTTATTGTTTGAGGAAACCTTGCGCCACTCCACCGAGGAGATCGCGCGCTATGCCACGATTGTTGACCAGAAGGATTTCCGCAAGGATATCATTGTTTCTTTATTGCAGGAAAAGAATTTTGATATCCACTCACTAAATGTTGTCGTCGGCAGGGGCGGTATGTTAAAGCCGATTGTCTCCGGCACTTACGCGGTGAGCGACGCGCTGCTTGAAGATCTTAAAGTCGGTGTTCAGGGGCAGCATGCCTCAAATCTTGGCGGTATTTTAGCGAGGGAGATCGGGGACTCTATCGGCGTTCCATCGTATATTGTTGACCCGGTAGTTGTGGACGAGCTGATGCCATCCGCAAGATTCTCCGGTGTTCCGGAACTTCCGCGCGTCAGCATCTTCCACGCATTAAACCAGAAAGCAGTCGCAAAGCGTTATGCCAGGGAGGCGGGCAAGCCGTATGAATCTCTGCGCTTAATTGTTGTCCATATGGGCGGCGGCGTTTCCGTGGGCGCGCACATTGGGGGCAGAGTTGTGGATGTGTTTAACGCCTTAGACGGCGACGGTGCATTCTCTCCTGAGCGCGCGGGCGCAGTGCCTTCCGGCGCACTTGTAAAAATGTGCTTTTCCGGTAAATATACGGAGAAGGAAGTCTACAAAAAGCTTGTTGGAAACGGCGGCTTCAATGCATATCTTGGCACAAACGATATGCGCAATGTAGAGAAGATGGTGGACGAGGGCAGCGAGGACGCGATCGCGCTGCGCGAGGCATTTATTTTGCAGGTGGTAAAGGATATCGGCTCAATGGCCTGCGTACTTGAAGGCAAGGTTGATAGAATCATTGTTACCGGCGGTATTGCATATGATAAGTATGTAGTGGCTGAACTGGAAAAACGTGCCGGCTTTATCGCGCCATTCACCATCTATCCGGGCGAGGACGAACTGCTTGCACTTGCACAGGGCGCGCTCCGCGTAATGAACGGCGAAGAGAAAGCGATGGAATATTAATTAAATTTTCCTTTGTGTGTCTGCGCGCATCGGTGCCCGTGTACCTATAGAAAAAAGGCTAAGTCTATCAAATGATAAGCTTAGCCTTTTTCCTACTCGATTACAGTTAGTGAGAGCGGAAATACTATCGGATCATCCTTTCCCGCAGACCACGCGCGATTTGGTGCCCACAATCTCGCCCCCTGAGGCTCAATATGATCGCCTGCTGCCAACCCACACACATTATCCTGACTATTTTTGTATCGTCCGCAGTATAATTCTCCTTCCCTGTTATATACAACCAGTCTGACTTCCATATTTTCCCAATTCTCAAATGCCGCAAGTACCAATCTTGTCCCGTCAAACATCAAAACATTTTCACGCGGAAATGGATTTTGCCCCCCTTCCTCGCTTAGTTCCCCCATGGTCTGCGGAAAAATCCCGCTGCACCACCAGAAATATTCTCCCCCCTCCTCCGCCACAAAAGAAAATTGATTGTCATTCCAGGTAAGAAGAACACCGCCATCCACCAGATTCATCTGGCAATAGCTGGAAGTATCCTGAATATTCTTTAAGAAAACCTCCTGCTTTAAATAAATCCCGCCATCCAGCTGATAAACAAAAAGTGAGTATCCCCCCTTGCTTTTCGCCGCCAGATATAAGATATCCCCGCTCTTATTTAATTTTAATTCTAAGGGAATCACATCACTTAAAAATTCACAGCTTTTTTTCATCTGTAATAATTCAATCTGCCGTGCCTTTTCCTCCCCGCGATAAGGGATAAAGAAAATCCCGGTACTCTGCCCCCGATCTATATTTTCCTCACGATTTCCCGCTTCCAGCCGATACGTATAATAGATCCCTTCCTGCGCATTTGCAGACAGATTTACAAGGAAAACCGGCGAATCCTCCCTCACTATTCTTTGCTGCACTAGGGAAGGTCTCTTGTCACTATTTCTCTCCACCACCACTTCCAGCCGATCTCCTGCGGGTGAGATATGAAAAAGTTCGGACAGATATTCCGTCGTGTCGCGATCGCAATGATACTTTGCCATGCTGCCTTCCATCCGAAAAATCAGCGGGTAAACTTTATAATACTCCGCGATAGAAACCGTCTCACTATATTTACTGTCCCCCGTCCGATATGCCACCTTGTCGGCAATTTTAGGGAAAGCGGATTCCGCACAAGTCGCCGATGAATTTTTTCCGTTTTCAAGCGCGCTCTTTGCTGTGCCAAAATAAAAATTTGCATTTTCTCCCCGTTCCCAGCCCCATGAGACGGGTTTTCCAGAAAATGTAAATTCACTTTCCGTTATTTTTGTATCCCCTATGGTATACTCTGTATTCCAGAGCAAATGCCGATTCCAATGTGAGGCGATCGCAAGGGTAATGCCCGATGCCGCGCCTGGATCTCCAGAGAGAACCTCCTGCGTAATTATCACCTGCTCTTTCTTTCCATCCACGACTATCGGCGCGACAGATAAAAGAAAAACAATCAGTCCCACTACCACAAAGAATAAAGTCAATGTTTTTTTCATGGTCCTCCCCCTACAATTCTTCCCCCGTAATCTCTCCCAGCGCGCTCCTTACTCTGTCCGCACCGTATCCATAAGCTGTCCGGAGATAATCCATCACCGTTTTTCCTTCTTCCTCCAAATCTGCCACCCTAACGTCGCCCACAATCTCTCCCTTTTTTAGCAGCACTGCCCGCCCAATAAAATGCTCGACTTCCTCAATTAAATGAGTGGAGAGAAAGATTGTCTCCTCCGGCTCCAATATTCCAATCAATAATTTATAAAAATCCTCCCGGTTAAAGATATCATTTCCGGCAAAAGGTTCATCCATCAAAATATAATCCGCACCCTGGCAAAGTGCCATAATTACCTCAAACTGATTTTTCTGTCCGCTTGAAAAAGTTTTTAACGGCTTTCGCATTGGCAGATCGAAAAATTTGATCAGCCCCTCAAACCGCTTTTCTCTAAAATTTTCAAAATGCATCTGGTAAAATTCCTGGTGCATCTGCGGACTTAAATTTGGAAAAAAAGAATGCTCACAGGTCGCAAAAGAGAGCCTTGCGATATTCTCCCTCCCAAGCTTTTTTCCATCTAAAAGAATTTCTCCATCGTAGGACAAAAATCCAAGGATGCTTTTTAAAAGTGTTGATTTTCCCGCGCCGTTTTCCCCAAACAGCCCGATAATCTCGCCCGGTCCGAGAGTCAGATTTACATTGTTTAACGCGCGGACTGCCCCCTGTTTGCTATAATAAATTTTTTTGACATTTTTTACTTCCAGCATCGTTTCTCCCTCCCCTTTACCGCCCCTTAAGGCAGGCATTCCCCTGGAATTAAAATTAAATATACAATATAATACAATAGATACAAAATTGCCAGACCGGCTATACCTACGCAAATTCCAAAAAATGGAAATTGAACACAGCTCTTTAGTAGTGTCCACCCCTTCGGGAGTCTTTTCATCAGATAAATACATTTCTCTGTGGAATAATAATATAGATAATGACGAAATATCATAGCCACAAGAAAGAGAAAATAGGGGAGATAATATTTTCCCTGCCCTTTTAATAAGTCTGGAAATGATTTTGCCACAGCTCCCTCCCACAGCACACGAACCCATTTTTCTTGATCGAATTGGTATCGATATAAGTCCTGTACGGCATAGTAAAGCCGAAAGAAAAACTGAAAACTGCACCCCACTCCCAGCCCTAACAAAACAACTGCCCTCTTCCACTCTTTTTCATAGTCAAAGCCGGGGGGAAAATATTTTCTTGTAATGATATATCTCCTTCTCATCATCTATTTATCCCTCATATCCCGCAGATGCCATATGCGCATCCCTCCGGACGCAATTCCTATCACACACAAAGCACTGCACGCCAAATCTCCAAATTCCCAGCCGATCGGATTGACAAACCAGACTAGGGTCAGCGGAAAAATCACCGTGAAAAGTATGGATTCCCTCTCCCCAAATCCAGAGGCCGCCCCAACAGAGAATGCCAGCACTAAGAGCAGATTTTTTATCCATTTTCTGCCCTCCGCCAGGGGAAGAAGACTATGCAGAAACTCAACCCGGTAAAAAGCCAAAAAAAATTCTTCGGAAGAACCCCCGCTAATTATTTTTAGTGCCACAATTAAGATCCATATCTGCACGGCAAATACCAGCAGGATACAGACCAGATTATAGCACGTTTCAATTAGAAAAATCTGTATACCGGAGAGCCTAAGACGGCGCATCGTCGCTCCGCCCTTCTCTCCCATCATCCCCTCCGTGCGCATCAGCAGAAAAAATACCAGCCCCAGTGCCAGGAAAAAAATTGGATAAATTTGGCGATTATACAGTGCATTTTCCAGAAGTTTTTCTGTATCCTTTTGTGCGCAGTAAAAAAACAGCGCGATCTCCGAAAATCCCATAACGGCAAGCACAGTAAACACTTTGTAAATGCTTGCCCCTGAGAGTAATCCAAGTATAGAAAGTACCAGTTTTCTCTTTTCTTTCACTGCATCCCCTCCTGTAAAATGGTATTTTTAATCCGGGGTTTTTTCCCAGAATTCCTTTGCCATCTCAAATGCCATCTCCCTTGGCACTTTAAGCTGCCTCATCGCCTCCACCCAGCACTTTGTCTCGCCCGCAAGCAGCTCCCTGCGAACGCGCTCCACCATCTCCTCCTGAACGCAAATATAACTTTTTGCGCCGGAGCGCGAAACAATAATCCCCTCATCCTCCAATAGTTTGTATGCCTTTTGTACGGTATTGGGATTTACCCCCAAAAGTGCAGACAATACTCTGCGGGAGGGCATTTCCTCCCTACAAGAAATCCTCCCCGCGGCAATCCCCTGCTTAATATATTGAATAATTTGCAGATAAATCGGTCTCCCGTCCACCAAAGTAAAATCATCAAATGATATCATTTTTCTCCCTGTTAATTGTTCCAAACCCTGCCGCTAAACTGTATCAGTCCTATAATACGGTTTGATAACTGTATTATATAACTAATACAGTTTATTGTCAAGCAATATTTTTTGCTGAACTTCTACCATTCCATTGACTCTATCTCTTCTTCGTCCTCTCCTTCAAAAACTTCTCCATCGTTTCCCTCGAAATCTTCTCTGTTTTCCTCTAATCCCTCCCCACCCTCTCCTTCGAAGTTCTCTCCATTCCCGTCCCCTCCCTCAGCATCCTCCTTTAGCTCCTCTTCCTCCTGCTTTGGCGGGCGGGTATCCGTATATGGGACAAATTCCTTTGCAGAGAGTCCCCTATGTATCTGATCCATAAATGTCTGCCAAATCCGCCCTGGATAGGTATTTCCCATCAGATCCTCCATCGCCTTTGGCAGATCATAGCCGACCCATACCGCAGTTGTGTAATATGCGGTAAAACCCGCAAACCATCCATCCTTCTGGTTGGTGGTCGTACCTGTTTTTCCCGCTGCAATCTGCCCGCCAATCTTTAATTTTCTCCCGGTGCCCGTCTCCATTACCTGCTGCATACATGCGGTCATCATCCGCGCCGCATTGGTCGCATAAACCTTCTTTGATTTTATCTCATCACCAATCAGCACAGATCCCTGCGCATCCGTAATCTTGACGATACAGGTTGGTTCTCTATACTCCCCGTTATTGTACAGTGCCGCATACCCACTTGCAAGTTCGACCGCACTTACCCCATAAGTAAAACCACCTAGAGAAACCGCCGGAACGTAGTCCGTATCGACAATCCGCTTAAATCCCATCTCAAGCAGGTACGAGAGCCCCACGCGGGGAGTCAGCTCCTCAAACAATTTCCATGCCACCGTATTTTTTGAGGCAGAAATTGCATAGCTAACAGGAATTTCTCCCGAATACACATTTCCTGAATTGCGCGGTCCCCCTTCAAAGTGTTCGTCTAAGACGGTATCGTCCGGGTACATTCCGCGCTCAAACATTGGCGTATAGACAATTAACGGCTTAATTGCACTGCCCGGCTGTCTAAAACTTTGATAGGCGCGGTTTAGCGTATATCCCTGGCTCTCCTGACCACGCCCTCCAACAATCGCCACGATACGCCCGGTACGGTTGTCAATACAGGCTGCCGAGGACTGCAATTTGTACACCCCTCCCTCATTCACTTCGGCAAATCCCTTTAATTCATTATCCACTGCCCGCTGCAGTAATTCCTGCTTTTTCAGATCGATCGAGGTGTAGATCCGATAACCGCCGGTAAACAATGTTTTCTGGATGCGGTAATACGCCTCATAATAGCGGTCTTCATAGGTTTCCTTATCGTCATCGCTGATAAAAGAATTACGAAAAACAAATCCCTCCTTCGCCATCAACGCCCGGATCGCACAGTAATAAGTATAACTCTCAGCATAGTCAAGAATTTCTTTTTTGTTCCGGTTTAATACAACTTCTTCTTTTTTTGCCTGCTGATATTCCTTTTCGGTAATTGCACCCTCATCCCTCATCTGTAGCAAAACCTTATCGCGGCGCATCATCGTATACTCAAAATTGATCACTGGATCATAGTCCGTCGGATTATTGGGAATTGCACACAGAAACGCAATCTGCGATAAGCTCAGTTCTTTTACGCCCTTTCCAAAATACCCCATACTCGCCGCCTGAATTCCATAATATCCGTTGGCAAAATAAATATTGTTCAAATAGAATTCCATAATATCCGTCTTGGAATATTTGCGTTCCAGTGCCATCGCAACAAAAATTTCTGTGATCTTGCGCTCCCAAGTTACTTCATTGCTCAAAAAAATTGTGCGTGCCAACTGCTGCGTGATTGTACTGCCCCCCTGATGAATCTCTCCCTTGTTTTTAATC
>CAJUCG010000079.1 GCA_910585065.1 uncultured Lachnospiraceae bacterium | reverse complement strand
ATTACCAGTGCCGCACCTGCGCGCAGATCCGGCGCGACAACACTCGCCCCAGTTAATTCAGCAACACCATTGACGATCGCATTGTTGCCCTCAACTTTAATATTAGTACCCATACGCGCCAGTTCATCCACATATTTAAATCGATTCTCGTAGATACCCTCCGTAATAATGCTCGTACCTGCACAGATCGCCAAAAGAGTGGTCATCTGCGGCTGCATATCCGTCGGGAAACCCGGATATGGCAAAGTCTTTATCTGTGTAGCTCCCAAACGTTTTGTCGCCACAACACGAATGGCATCGTCAAACTCTTCCACTTCCGCTCCCAGCTCTACAAGCTTCGCTGTCAACGCCTCCATATGGCGCGGGATCACATTGCGCACAGTTACATCACCCTTTGTCGCCGCCGCAGCAATCATAAAAGTGCCAGCCTCAATCTGATCCGGAATAATAGAATATGTACTGCTATGGAGTTTTGGTACGCCGACAATACGAATCACATCAGTACCAGCACCCTTTATCTTTGCCCCCATACTGTTCAGGAAATTCGCCACATCCACCACATGTGGTTCCTTCGCAGAATTTTCAATAATCGTCTGCCCCTCCGCCATCACTGCTGCCATCATAATATTAATTGTGGCACCGACACTTGCCATATCAAGATAAATATGATTTCCGACTAAATCAACTGCCTCCGCTTCAATCATACCATGCTGAATGCGGACATTTGCGCCGAGTGCCTCAAAACCCTTGATATGCTGGTCAATCGGGCGGCTCCCAATATCACACCCTCCCGGAAGCAAAACATGGGCACTCTTGTATTTGCCAAGCAGTGCGCCCAATAAATAGTAGGAACCCCTTATCTTTCGAACAGAATCATTTGCTACAACAATCGTGTTGATCGTCCCACCGTTAATCCGCACACAATGGCGGTCAACACGCTCTACCACCGCTCCGATCCCAGATATTGCCTGCAAGAGGATATCAATATCCCGGATATCTGGAAGATTCTCCACAGTCACAGTCTCATCTGCCATCACTGCTGCCGCCAAGATCCCCAGCGCAGCGTTTTTTGCTCCACTCACCCAAATCTCTCCTGCAAGTGCTTTTCCACCCTTTATAATATATTGATCCATATTTAATTATCTCCAATCTATCGCAGTCCCACTGACTTCTCCCTCCCTCAGTGCTCCCAATACGCACCCTTCTTCAAATCAAAACACCCCGTATCTTCCATTATAACACAAAGCCGCCATTTGTAAACAGGAAACTTTGGGTTTCATCGCAGAATCATCTATATAAGTTGATTTCTCATCATTTCTGCCAAATTTTCGATGGAAATTCCTTCCACATCGAACACAATATCCGCATATTTCTCATAGAGAGGGCAGCGTTCCTCATAAAGCTGGGCAAAACTCTGATCCGGTCTCATTGCAATTCCGCGCTGTTTTGCATCCCCGACTCTCGCCCTGATCTCTCTTAGCGGAAGTCTAAGATATACCACTGTTCCTATCTCTTTTAAATGTTCCATCGCCTGCGCAGAATACACCGCGCTGCCGCCCGTCGCAATCACTGTGTTTTTTGTCTGTATCCCGGCATTTACTTCCCCCTCGATGGCAAGAAAACCATCAAGCCCTTCCCGCTCAATCAGATCGCATAAAAGTGCCCCCTCCCTCTCCTGGATTAAAAGGTCGGAGTCTAAAAAACGCATCCCAAAGATTTTTGCAAGCACAACGCCAAGTGTGCTTTTTCCCGCCCCCGGCATCCCAATCAATATAATATTATTGTCCATTTACCTTTTTCCCTTCTTTTTTACAGAATATCCAAAACTTCCAAGCAGTTCCCCCAACCCGTAATATTCCCCGTGTGAGTAGACTACAGGCTCTGCACGGCTCAATTCAAATTTTCCATTATTTTCCAAATACTCTTTATTTATATGCACACCAAGCACTTCGCTGAGAAACATATCATGCGAACCTAATTTCACTATCTGCTTTACCCGGCACTCGATATTCACCGGAGACTGCGCAATCAGTGGTGCTTTGACATAAGCAGCAGGCATAGCAGTTAGCCCCGTCTCCTTAAATTTATCCACATCTTTTCCGGATTTTACACCACAATAGTCACAGGCACGGGCGAGCTTTTTTGTTGTTAAGTTTACTACAAATTCCTTTGTCCGCGCAATCATCCCGTAGGAAAACCGCTCCGGGCGCACGGAAATAGAAAGCATCGGCGGGTTTGTACAGACTGTTCCCACCCATGCCACAGTAATAATATTATATTTTTCGTCCTCCGCGCAGCTTACCATCACAACGGGAAGGGGATAGAGCATATTTCCCGCCCTCCACAATTCTTTTTCCATTCTCTTTCAGACAGCCATCCACAGCTGGACTTCTGCCCTCCTCCTTATTTTCATACAGCTTTCCCCTCATATATTTTAACCTAAAATGACAAATTCATCACTTTAATAAACAATGATAATTCCCCATAATAAAAAATAATACCGAAAAGCCTGCGCGTCATTATAGCACGATTCCTCTTTAAATACCAGCTTTTTATCGAAATGAATTATTCCAGAAAATTTTCTATTGATACATTGGCGAATTTTGTCGGATTAAACCGCAGTTATTTAAATTGTATTTTTAAGGAGGCGATGGGAAAAACTTTGCAGGAATATCTAATTGAATTTCGTATTTTAAAGGCCTGCGAACTTTTGGAAAATGAGATGTTAACTATCGGGGATGTCTCCCGCTCCGTCGGCTACGCCGATCAGCTTCTCTTTTCCAAAGTTTTCAAGCGGATTCGGAAAGTCACCCCCTCCGAGTACCGAAAAAATATCCCGCAAAAAAATCCGGAGTCCACGGCAGAGATGGAGTAAATACCATACATTAGGTAGGGGAAAAACTTTTCCCCTACCTAGCGCGTAAAATCTTACTCTAAGAACTATTTTTCTCTGCGCATCTGCCCAGGCACAAAATTTTAATTTATTTTTCTGCACGCTTATGTAGGCGCAAAGTTTTAATTTCAAATGCGCGGAATACAGAATGAAGACAAGGAAAGTCCTCTTCCCCCTCCCATAACAGTGTCTTTTCTTCCTCCAACATATTGCACTCCCAAATTTTTCCAATTGGCAGTTCTATCCTAATCTCTGCATCCACTGCCGCTCCCGCTGCCTCATAGATCCGCAAAATCACATCGCCGCTCCCATCTTCAGCAGGTTTCATTGTTTCCAAAATCACATTTTTAGGCAGGATACTCACCGATTCAAACGCAGGGGCACTGCCCTCTATTACAAACGGCTCCACATTGAACTCATACCCCTGGCGAACCACATCGGACTCTAGGAAGCTCCCCTCCCACACATACAGCGCGTAGGCAAAGTGCTGTATCCCGTTGTCCGCGCGCGCCGGAGAAGTCGAAGCGCGCAAAAGTGTCAGTTCCATATCATTTTTATTCGCACTGATACCATATTTGCAGTTGTTTAACAATGCCGCACCGTGACTCTCATCACACAGTGCCGTGTAGCGATGGTTGCAGACCTCAAAGCGATCTTTATCATACTGCCTTGAGCGGTGTGTTGGACGTTTTACATAGCCAAACTGAATCTCGTGCCTTGCATTTTCCGTATGCACATCCACAGGAAAGCTAACTTTCAACAGGCGGTGCATTTCCCTCCACTCTATTTCCATATCAAATTCCAATCGTTCCTGCTCCGCTCCCAACAGAATCTTCTGGGTGTACTCTGATTTCCCAATTTTTCCCTTTACCTCAAGAATCGCCAAGAGTCCCTGATCCAAGATAGAGATCTCCTTAATTTTCGAAAATTTTGGTGCTTCCTCGCGGTAATTGGAATCGATATCCCAAGCGTCATAGGCCCTTGGCTGGTCGCGGTAGAGGCGAAGCTGATTCATTGCCCCCGCGGAAATTTCTCTTCCTGAAGCTTTTATCATAAAGGAAATTACCTGTCCCTCCGCGTCGATCCAGGCGGCAATTTTTCCGTTTTCGATGCGGTACTTTTTCCCCTCTTTTACAATGGTCGCCGGGAAGAAGTTTTCTTCTTTCTTATCGCAATGATCAGTCGGGAGCAGGCTTACCGCCCCGCAGGACGGAAGGGATACTAATGCCATAACGCCACTTTTTAGTTTTTGAACGGGCACTCTCCCGCCCTCAAAAGTTTTCGCGCCGTCCTTATATTCCTCCGGCAGCAAAACAAGTGCTTTGCGCGCAAAGGAGAGCGAGTTAAAAATGCTGATTCCTTCTTTACCTTCAAGCAGGCTCCCCGCCTCTCTGCGCGCTATTTGCAGAGCTTCCTCCTGCAATGCCTGCTGGCAAATCTCCGCCTCCTTATATACTCTCTCAATGGAGGAACCCGGGAGGATATCGTGGAATTGATGGAACAGAAGAGTTTTCCAAAGCCTGTCCGCTCTCGCCAGATCATAGGAACCTCCCGCCATGGATAATAAGCTTCCAAAAAATTCTATTTCATGCAGAAGAATTTCGTTTCTGCGATTATATTTTTTGATTGCCGCCTGTGAAGTGTAGGTTCCCCGGTGAGCGGAAAAATACAATTCCCCGACATAGGTATGGTTTGGTCCGCCCTCTTTCTCCATCCAGCGGAAAAATTCTTCCGGCGCACCCATTTTCACGCGCGGGCACCCCTCAAGATTTTTTTCGCGAAGCGCGTATTCTATATGATCCCTGGCAGGTCCACCACCCCCGTCGCCATAGCCGAACGGAAAGAGAAAGGCATCCAGATCTTCCTTTTGCGCGCGGTTTTTAAATGTACGGCAAATTTCTCCCGGATCGGTCTGGTAGGTGTAGCTTGTCGGCAAAAAGGAAGTGATCTTTGTGCCGTCCAACCCCTCCCAGTAAAAATAATGGTATGGAAAACGCTCCCCGCCATTATAGCTCCAGAATATTTTCTGTGTTACCATATATGGCACATCGCAGCCCATTAAAATCTGTGGGAGAGCAGCGGAATATCCAAAGGAATCCGGCAGCCAGAGTACATGGCTGTCTATAGAAAACATTTCCTTAAAATAGCGTTTTCCATGGAGGATCTGGCGGATCAGGGACTCGCCGCTCGTGATGTTGGTGTCCGGCTCCACCCACATCGCGCCATCCGCAATCCATCTTCCCTCACGGATCGCTGCCTTGATTTTTTCAAATAATTCCGGATAATCTCTGCGGCAGATCTCATAGGCGGCAGGCTGACTCTGAATATAGCAGTAATCCGGGTACTCCTCCAAAAGACGGAGCTGCGCGGCAAAAGTTCTCGCAGTTTTGCGTCTGGTTTCCGCGACCGGCCAAAGCCAGGCTAAATCAATATGCGCATTGCCCACAGCCCAAAACAGCGGCATGGTGGAACCATTTTTTGCCAGGAGTGCCCCTTTAAGTATCTCCCTTGCATTTTTGTAGTCCGAAAGTCTTTCCCCCGCGTCCTGCTCAAATTCTACTTCCTTTGTAAACCGCTTTAAGGCATCAGCAATTTTCGCCGCGCGCAAACTCTCCTGATCAAGATCCTGCAATAAGCTCCACAGGATCATCACGTCCATATAAAGCTGGTAGGCTTCCTCACGCCAAACTCCAAATGTGGAGGCACCAAGCTGTCTTCTAGCTCCTTTTAGTTCCCCAAAAGAATTACTGTCCGGCAGCACAGGACCTGTCGCGTTGGAACCACTGCCCGGATAGTCATGACCCGCGTAAGTTTCCATTGCAATATGGTAGCTGCTTCCTGATTTTGCATTTATGGCGATGGTATTGTCCACCAGATAATGGTGCGCCTTCGCAACCCACTCCGCCCGATATGTACCAAATTCCTGCCCGTTGACAAAAAGTGTGGATTCGCCGCCCGGCTTTAAGTCAAGCACAATTCGCTCTCCCTCTGCCTTTTGGGGCAGAAGAATATCCCCCAAAAACCAGCAGTATTCCCAAGTTTCCCCCCAGGAAAATCCACCGGATACCGGCACAAATTTTTCCTGGTCAAGCTCCTCATACCTTAAATGCTCCTTGGTTTTAAATGCCTGAAACTCGATTTCCCCCAAAGGTTCATAGAAATCCGCCTCCAGTGTCCGAATCCAATGTTTGATTCTTCCCTCCCATTCTGGACTTAAAATCCCCATAATATCTCCCCCTTTTTGACCAATATTATAATTTATTTTTCCATCACTGTAAATGGAAAGATGCAAACTTATTATGGAAAAATACTAAGTTCCCTTCTTAATACACCCGCAATTTCCTCTGCCAGTTCAAGATACGCGCCCTCCTCAAAATGCACCCCATCGGATTTTTGCAAATTTTTCTCGGCGCAGAACGCATACAGATTATTGACTGAGATATTGTGCGCCGCGCAGATCTCCTCTGCCTTTTCGTTTAGCTGCCGATAAATTTCTGAGGATTCTTCATCCGTCACCCAGCACTCCCCCGATTTACTAGGAGGGATCGGTGCCCTGTTCCCCATGGAAAAATGATGGATATTAAATTTTTCCATTTCCCCCTCATTAAGCCGACGGCTAAGCGGTGTTGTTGCAAATACAATTTTTGTATTCGGGGAGATCAGATGAATCCAGCTAAACACCCCCCACAAATTTCTTCCATACTGCTCAATCTCCTGTTCGTGCAGATGAATTCCGTTGTTTATATGAATAAGGCGGTACGGGTATTGGCACAGTGCTATCTCCAACAGGCGTAAAAAGTTCGGGTGATGGATGCCCTCACTCGTATTTAGGCGATCCACATGGAATTCGGACAACTTTTTCTGCACCATATCTCCGTAGCCTGCACTGATGGAATCCCCGACCAGCAAAATCCGATTTTCTTTCTCGTTTCTTGGCAGCGTAATGGAAAAATTGCTCCACTCCGCCCATTCCCGATCAAAAGAATCAAACCAAATTGGCGGCTCTGCCCGCAGAACTTCCTCTTTTAATACATTCAGCCACAGCTTGAGTTCTTCTTGATTTCCATATTCTTTTAATTCAATTCCTACTTCCCTCAGACCGCAAAGAAACGATGACGGAAGCAGCTCTTCCCTCTGTTTTAACCAGACCTGCTTTGTGCTTGGATAATTTTTCTTCTGATCTTTTAAAAAGGTCAAAATTTCCTCCCCGTCCCCTTCCACTTTCTGCGCGAAGAGAGTCCATCCGGTTTCCATCTGTGCCTGCAAAAAATCATAGAGCTGGAGATTGAGCGGATCGCTGTATCTTAATGTCCGGTTATTGGTCACAGTTCCCATCCACGGAGAGGTTCCGATAATGATCACTTTAAATGGGGTATCGCCTTTCTGGTAGACTGCCTGTAGGAGCGCGCCATTTTCCGAGTACGGCACAATCTCATCCTTTCCGCCCGCCACCAAAATCAGGGGAATGCGCTGTGCGATTCTCTCCATAGCTAAATTCACAAGATTTTGGTACTCCTCCCTTGTCCGATTCCAGAGTGCGCGGCATTCCTCCCACTCATCCGCTGCCCTTTGTGATAGTCCAAACCCGCCGGGTCAACTGTAGATATCCACCACTGGTGCATCCAAGTACAACGAGGTAACCCGCTCCGGATATTTCGCCGCATAGTGCAGCGCGTAGAGTCCCCCTCTGCTAAAGCCAAACAAAATGGCTTTTGGGGCAAGCTTATATTTTTCCTGTATAAATGACTGAAATTCTGCCATTTTAGAAACCGCCTCCGGACTGCCGTACAGATCGGAAATGCGATAGTAAACTACAGGATACCCCTTTTTTAACATTGCTAAATCAACGGCTGGAAACGCGCCGAAAAACTCAGCCCGCCAAATATAGGGCAGTTCTCCTTTCTGAAATTTTTCAAGAAACACAATCCCGTATTCAAATCCCTGATACATTCCGGTTTCCATTTCATATCCTTCCCAAAGCATAAATCTTCTCCTTTTCTTTTCTATCCAAATTGTTTCTGCCGTACCTTTACAGTAACCGAATTATAGCATAGAGTTTTAATTTTGTATATGGAAAATGGAAAATCGCTTGTCTTTTTAACAAAAACCCTCTTTTTCAAATTGCACTTTTTTGTAGAACATGATATAATATCGCTAGATATTATATCCGTGCTGATTCGCCGTCCGACCAGCGGGAGGACAATTACCCCAGCGAATCATGCATATTGTTTATCATGTTTAAAAGGGCAGTCAAAATCAAAATCTTAAGAAAGGCATGTGATGAAAAATGTCAAATTATATTGAAATCGAAGGCGTAAGCGGCAATGAACAAGATATCATCCAAGAAGATATGAAATACCGCACCGGAAAATTTGTATGGCGTGTTTCTTTCTCCGCCCCCCTAAACCCGGCGACGGTAAATAATATGAACCTTTATGTCACCGATGCCTCGGATAAACCGTTAAAAACCTCCATCCACTATGACCCTGTCGGAAATTATATTGAAATTGAACCCCGCGAAGCCTATGTTCAAAACACATCCTACGTTCTCACAATCACAAAGAACGTGGAGTCCAAGGGCGGACAAAAACTGAAAAATGAAATGAAAGTCAAGTTCCATGTATAATCATTAGGGAAGTATCCTTTCCCCACACATAAAAATAGGCTTGTCACGCCGGATTTTTCCCGGCGTGACAAGCCCGCAAAAACTAAAAATTTATTATAAATCCTCTGCACACAGCATCATCAATTCCTCTTGCTTATAGTTTCCCGCCAGAGCAAATTCACGCAATATCCGTGCAGTTCTCTTTTCCGCTTTTCTTAATACCTCACCCGTGTAACGCTCGATCGCGTCGTGGGGATTTTCGCGGTGCATTTCCAGTTCCTCACGAATTTTATAGAGAAACTCCTCCGCTACAGACTCCGTCATTAGGTACTCGTTGCTGTAGAGAATCCAAAGTGCCTGCACAAACCAGTCTTCCACCGACCATTCCGGCAGATGAATGCGGTTGAGATAAACACGGTCAAATGCCTCGTTCTCCTTTAAAAACAGATTCATCCTTCTGCGCTCATCTTCCAAAATCACTGCGGTTTCCCCGGCAAATGCCTCATTCATCGAGAGAAGCTGCGCGGCTTTTTTACGGTTCATCCCCGAAGTATGCTCCACAATCATTGTGGAGGCTCTTAGCTGTTCTCGCTTTTCCTCAAGATCAATATGGTTGAGTTTATCGCCGCGAATTACCGCCACGCGCGGCAGAGAAACACCACCAAGCACCTGAATGCATTTTGCAATCGCTTTCGCAAGCGTTGTCTTCCCGCTCTTTTCCTCCCCGGTCAAAATAATATTGATCGTCGGGCTCCCCCCCTCCAAGATCCGCTCCATACAAGAAAAAATCTGTTCACGCAAATTAGTAGAAGCCAAAAATGAACCAAAAAATTCCTCCGCTTTCATATTATGTTTTTTTAGATGCGCATCTAGGAGTGGTGCCTCCCTAGCATAATCGATAATCAATTCCTCCGGATATTCATAGAGCGGCTCTTTTTCTTCCTGCTTCTGGAAATTTTCTCCATTTTCTGACTGCTCATTCTCTAAAGAAAGATTAATTTCTGGCAAAGATTCTGCCTCTGGGGAACTGGGTCTGGCAAAGACCTCATTTTGAATTTTAAATCTCTTGGTTTCCTGCGCCTTCTGCACGGCGGCGCGCGCCATATTTTCCTCTTCCTCACTGTTGGTCATTTCACAGATAGCGCGGGATAATTCCTCCTCACTCTTTCCCTGTTCCAACATAAGATTAAGCTTTTCTTCAATCTCTTTCTCTCTGGCGGCTTTTTCCTCCTGAATTTGCCTCTCCCTCGCTGCCTTCTCCTCCTGGAGCCTGCGCACAGCTCTCTCCGCCGCAGTCTCCTCTTCTGTGGCAGCGGTTTCCCCCCTCCTTGACGAACCTGTTTCCCCTCCCGCACTTAGATCCTGCACAGATAATTCATATCCCGCACCTGTCTTCATCCGGATCTGATCCGCCACCTGCATTCCCTGCAAAAGATCCATTGTATTTTGCTGCTTTATCATCTCGTCAGTGATCGCGCCGAATTCCCTGGTATTCCAGATAATGTCCTTTCCTTCCTCCTCGTAGACTGGCTTGCCAAAACGCTCTTGGTTGTACTCTTCCTCGGAGTAATGTGTGTTGCCCTCCGGCATAGTCGCCTCTTCAATAAATTCTTCCAGCTCTTTTCCGCTTCTGCCCGCATCCATCAACTTGCGTACTTCCCGCGCAATCCCCCCCTCCTCTGCGGCGCGCTCTAAATGGATGGCGCGCAGTCCCCTCGCGCGCTCCACATACATCCCGTTGCCAAACCAGAGAATAATATCATTGCACTCGCTAATGCATTCCTGAACCTGTCCGTTCTTGTGGTAGAGCTTTGCTAACTCGTAGGACCAGTCCTCCATAAAATTTTCTGACTTTAACTGCTCAAGGTCATAGATTAACACATCCATCTCTTCCCCGCGCAATTTATCAATATGATAGCGAAAAATATGCCGATAGAAATCTTTTGGTGCCATCTCGCAAAAATCGCGCAGATAGGTTTCTGCCATATCTGCCATCGACAATTTCAGGCAGAGATTGATCAGATGAATCAGTATTCTTCTCGTCCTGCTGTTGAGATAAATCTGCTCATAATAAACAAGCGCGGTATCATAGACTCCTTTTTTGTCATAAGCCTCCGCGACCACACTCAAATCCGCAGCACTCCGAATTCTCGCAGAATCCACAGTCTTTGCGATCGCAAGTGCCTGATCATAATTTTTTGCTTCCAGTGCCCGCCGGATCTTTTCTATTTTTATGGAATTACTGCTCCTGTCCATACGAATCACCCAATCCAAATTTATTCTTCAAAAAGTCCACTGTAAAACTGCTCCAACGTAAGTTTTCTTCCCCCCGCAAATAGCGCGTCTTTTAGGGACGTATTGCAGATGGTATGCCCTCCATCAAGCACACAGATACTATCACAAATTTTTTCGACCTCATCCATAGAATGTCCGACATAGATCACTGCTGTTTTCTTTTCTGCAAGTTCCCCTACTGCCCGCAAAATCATATTTCTTGATGCCAGATCAACACCCACTGTCGGCTCATCCAAGATCAGAAGTTCCGGCTCCCCCAAAAGCGCGACCGCGATATTTAACCGTCTTTTCATTCCCCCGGAATACTCACTGACGCGCTTTTTTAATATTTCCTTGGTAAGCCCCACCATCTCTGCTGCCCTTGCCATCCGCTCCTTTAGAAGGCTGCCAAAAATGCCCCCCGCACGTCCAAAGAATTTTAGATTATCCACGCCGTTTAGCGATTCATACAGCGCGATATCCTGCGGCACATATCCAAGCTTTTTGCGCAGCAGGCGCGGATTCCTGCGAATATCTTCCCCGTGGAAAAGTATCTGCCCTTCATCCGGTTTTGCCAATGTTGCAATCATGGAGATTGCGGTTGACTTGCCCGCGCCGTTTGTCCCGATAAGACCGAGGACTTCCCCCGGCGCAAGGTGAAAAGAAAGTCCGTCCACCGCCTTTTTTCCCCGGTAACTCTTTGAAATTCCCTCCACGCAAAGACAAACCTCGTCCATCATCCTCCCCCTCTCTGCCGTTCGAGATAAACCCTAATTTTCCTGATAATAGCGCAGTGTTTCTAAAACTTCCGGCGGCACTTCCGTCTTTCCATCCTTATTTATCTGACGAATTCGCATATCAAGCTCGTGGGCACTCTTTGCGCGCTCCCTCTCCGGCTTTGCAAGAGCCTCCTCAAAGATCGGCTGCCCCGCCAATTTCTGGCGCACTGGCTTTGAGAATGGGCAGTACATCGCTAGGATATCCCTGGCGGTCTTATTTAAGCGGATCGCGCCACTCGATTCATTGCGCACCCACAATTCATAGTCCATAGCAAAAATTTCACGCGAATTATTTTTTCCTTTTTGAATCTGAAGCTTTAATTTCTCCTTCTTTTCCTCGGAAAGATCGTGATTTTTGCGATAGAACTGCAAATAATCACAATACTCTGAAGTGAGAGAGCGATACTTGATATTATTCCAGCTTCCCCCCTGCAGGAAACGGCAAAGTTCCCAGCGGTACCTGCCAAGCATTTTAACCATCGCCGCCTCCAGATCCTCCTCAAAAAAGGCAGGAAAAATAAATCTGCCGTGGGACTCCCTGCGCTTGCCGGAACTCTCCTGCCACATGGACGCACGCGAACCCACTGTCGGCATCAAAATGATGTCCGGGTAGTATTCTTTCATAATATAGATCTTATCAATTCCTTTGTCCGGTCTTGTATATAATACATCACGGTAAAATACACTGTAATCGATGCGCCTGATACGCATAATCATCGAATCAATTTTCTCCAGGGTCAGCGCGGTTTTTTCAAGCCCCTGCATAACCATATCCTGGTGCAGTACCGGCACAAACGAACTGACCTGACCATTTACTAGTCGGTTATTTGACTGGAACATATTACGGATTTCATAATGCAGCTTTTCCTTTTGATTTAGCAAAAGCTGCTTTTCCTGTGCTTCCGTAATCTGACTAGATTTGCGCATATTGCGCACATATTCTGTAAAATCTTCATCCATCTCACTTTTGGAAGGTTCTCTGTCACCGATATAAACCGTTTCAAGCCATTCCCGAATCGTATAGATTCTGCCGCCCTTGCCGTAAGAACCAGTAAATTTTGTTCCGATACGCGAGATCAAAAAATTTAATGTCGATTTATCTAATAATTTTTCACTTACATAGCCATAATTTAAAAATAACTCCACTGCCATCGGCAGATCAAACTTTTTATAAGCACGCACTAATGTAACTTCATAAAGTTCATAAAAGAGTGAGGCAATTCCACGGCGCAGTGCCCGGACATTATCCTCACCGCCCATTCGGTTCTTTGAGGCCTCAAACTCCTCAATCAG
>CAJUCG010000078.1 GCA_910585065.1 uncultured Lachnospiraceae bacterium | reverse complement strand
GCATATTGGAAATAAGCTTAATCTCGTCAGGGGTATGCTGTTTGGGGTGGTGGTGACTAAATTATAACACAAAGGCAGCATCTCTGCTTCTTTTTTTTCAATTGTAACACATATATTGTAAACCTACAAACGATATTTTGATGTTCACAAAATTTTATTGAAAATTAAAAGGATTTGTGATACAATATCAATAATATAATTGTACGAGTGAGGTAACATTTGTAGCAAGGTCTTATAACAAGTTATGGAAATTGATGATAGATAAAAAATGAATAAAACACAGCTAAGAACAGCTGCTAAAATAAGTTCTAATGCCATGGCAAAGTGAGGACGAGATGAACCTGTACCAATAGAAACACTTGAGAAGATACGCAATGTTCTTCAATGTGACATTGGAGATATAACAGAAATTATTCCGGAGGAGAACAAGGATGAATAACCATATTAGATTCATTGACCTTTTTGCTGGAATTGGCGGAATCAGAAAAGGTTTCGAGATTGCTTGTGCAAAAAAAGGATTGACAACTGAATGTGTGTTTACCTCTGAAATTAAACCATATGCTATTGAAGTCTTAAAACAAAATCATCCGAACGAAGAAATTCATGGAGACATTACACAAATTGAAGCTGAGGACATTCCAGATTTTGATTTCCTGTTAGGCGGATTCCCTTGCCAAGCGTTTTCTTCTGCTGGAAAGCGTTTAGGCTTCTCTGATACCAGAGGAACACTTTTCTTTGATGTTGAACGTATTCTCAAAGAAAAAAAACCTTATGGTTTCGTGCTTGAAAATGTTGAAGGTCTTGTAAATCATGACAGAGAGAATCCGAAAGATAAAATTGGTAGAACTTTAACAACTATCCTTGAACATCTGGAAGCATTAGGTTACAAGGTTTCGTGGAGAGTTCTTAACGCAAAGTATTTTGGAATTCCACAGGAACGAAAAAGAATTTACATTGTTGGTACAATCCGTGATTACCCAGACCTTTCAAGTTTTAAGCATACGGTAAAGACGCTGGGCGATGTTTTAGAAAATGGGTTAGAGACAGAACATAGCAAGTTTATTGATAATCTGCTTGCCTATTATTCGATTGATGAATTAGAAGGTAAATCTATTAAAGATAAGCGTGGTGGTGATAATAATATCCATAGTTGGGATATTGAAATGAAGGGACCTGTCAGCCCCGACCAGAGAAAACTTCTTAACACTATGATAAAAGAGAGAAGAAAAAAGAAATGGGCTGAAGAATACAGAATTGATTGGATGGATGGTATGCCACTGACCATCCATCAGATTCGTACATTTTTTGAGCATCCCGAGCTTGAAGAAATGCTGAATGATCTTGTTCAAAAGAAATATTTGCGATATGAACATCCTAAGAAAAAAGTGGGCAATCGCAGAGAACATGACACCACACTCCCAAAGGGCTATAACATTGTTGCAGGAAAAATGTCGTTTGAGATAAGCAAGATTATGGGCAAGAAAGATATAGCTCCAACTCTTGTTGCTATGGATATGCAACATTTATATGTGACCGATGGAGATGGAGTGAGGACTCTGTCTTTAAGAGAAGGATTACGTTTGTTTGGTTATCCCGATGATTATAAATTCGATGTTGAGAAAAGTTTAGGATATGATTTACTTGGTAATACCGTTGTAGTTCCCGTTATTGCCGAGGTTGCAGGTCGTATTCTTGATATATATTGCAAAGAGGAGGACAGAAACTTATGAGATTAACAAGCCAAGAGATTTATGATAAGCTGATTAACGAAGACAAAATACTTGAATTACAGGGACAAATCCGGTTTTATCTCGGAGATGTTGATATTATTGTTCATCAGAAAGATGTTGTTGGAAATATCATACAAGAATGGTTACAGGGATGGCTTGATAAGCGAGGTATCGAATACGCACCAAGTGAAAATACACAGATGCCGCCAGATTTTTTCCTCAATCCAGATGATTTAACCAAGAATCTTTTAGAGGTTAAGGCGTTCAATCGAAGTGCATCTCCAGGATTTGATATTGCAGATTTCAGAATGTATGAGGAAGAAATCATTGATAAACCTTATATGCTCCATGTTGACTATTTGATTTTTGGATATGATATGAACGAAAACGGCATTGTGACGATTAAAGATTTATGGTTGAAAAAAGTTTGGGAAATTACACGCAAAATGAAAGATTGGTCTATCAATTTACAAGTCAAGCAGAATGTTATACATAAAATTCGTCCGGGTGTTTGGTACAGCAAGCAAAAAGGAAATTATCCAATGTTCAGATATATGGAAGATTTTATTTCTGCAATCGAAGAAGCCGTTTATCAGAATCCAAAAACTCATGATGTTGCCGGAAGTTGGAAGAAACAGTTCCTTGCAAGTTACGAGCAACACTATGGGGTTAAACTCAGTATTCCAAGGTGGTCGGATATTGAAGAATCTTATGATAAGTAACTTCGCACATACTAATAATTGATATGGGAGGGAGAGTGATAAGCAAATAATTGATGATTACAGGATATTGGAAAATATTGTAAAGAATTCTTATGCGGGTGCTGTTTAGTCACACAAAATACAAGAAAAGCAGTCGGATATTTACGCAAAGAGATTCAAAAAGATGGAAACAATCAATATAGAAGCAGCGTCCTTAATATCAGTTGGACTTATTGCTTTGATATTTACTGATCCATTATGGATGAAATTAATTTTTTCCTTAATTTCATTTGCTACAGTTTATGTAACGGCATATTTCAAATCTTTTGATTTGCAGAAATTTATCACTTCACATAAATCATCTGCCAATAAATTGATTGCCATAAAAGACCAATATCAGGGGCTATCGCACAAAGAAAAATATTGCTCTTTTTGCGGCAGTCCCTGCCAATACAGTTTTTCTTCAATTTCTCTCAGTCAGCCAAAATATATTTACCACTTATTCGCCATCTGTATAGTATTTATCCCACTTGAAATCTTTAATGGCAACTTTCGTTTCCTCGCTTCCATTCCACTCAACACAAAATCCAACAGCTTTTAACTCATCCGCAACCATCTGCCCGACTTCCTTTGCCGTTGGATTTTCAGAATAATTACCAAAAGAAAGGTATAAAAATGTGCTGTCCCCGTGTAAGATATGCCCCAAATCCTGTTCTGTGTAAAAACAGCAGCCAATCATCTTTACCCCTTGTTCTTCCAGCCACGCAGCCACTCCGTTGCAATCCTCAAACCCGTCTGACTGCGTATAGCCCGCATAATGCAAAGTGACAATCCCCCGTTTTCTAAGAGATCCAAAAACGGAATCCAATTTCAGAAAATTTTCCTGGTCTCCCGTATTCTGAAATTCTTCGCGAAGTGCCTTGATGATTTCCGCCAAGTCTTCTTTGGTGATATTATTGAGTTCATCGCGGTAAAAATCTTTAATATACTGCTCACATTCCACCAAAAGCTTATCATTTGACCAAAAACCAGCTTTAATATGATCAATTATCATTTCTTCTAATTCATCCGCACAGGACTCATCTTTCATTTTGCTTTTCCACTCCATAAAATTCTCCTCCTTACATCAATATATTGATATATTTCACTCTTATTCCTGACACCAGGATAATATTTAAGTCTATCTGTTATATCCTGCATTCAAGGGAGCGATAACCTCCGAGTTCTGTTTGACCCAAGTCATGGCACAGCTACATAGAATCGCAGTCAAACGCTCCTCAATAAAGCCTTTATCTCCGTTTTCTTTTAAAATCTGCACTATTTTCCATCATTACAATTCCCTCATATTTATCTCGTTATTTCCGTCTGCATTCCATGTTATTTACTGCAAATTATTTACCGATAATCACTAATTTTCGCACTCTCCTCCGGGGAAAACAAGTATTCATCCTGATACCGCACCCGCAGTTCGGAAAGGGGTGTACCCGCCAAAGCAGCGCGCATATCCTGTTGGAGCAGAGTGATCACGCGGGCAAATGTCGGGGTATTATATGCTTCCATCTCCCGGCGGTCAAGCTCTGAGGCATAGTACCCACCGGACTCTTTTTTAAAAACCGGTTCAAAAAAATCAATCATCGTATCCCCAATATCCCCATCAATCACACCCTCCACAGCATCCCATGTGATTTTCCCTGAAACAGCTTCCTCCAATACCGTACACAGATCGGAGAGAAATACATTGTAGGATATTGCTTCCCAACCGCCAAAATATTCCCGATAAAAGGCATCACTTTCTGGATCTTCATTTAACTCACCGTCATCCCCAGTCAAAATTTCTAAGGCGGAATCAGAAAAACTTTTCTGAAACCGGGCAAAGATTTCAGGCGAACATTTCCCCTCCTGAAAATCCCACAATAGCTCAATCGCAGTTTCCAAAATTTGGGGAGTAGGCTCTGCCGGAGCCATATATTTATAAGAATTCCACCAGCGGGTAAAAATCAAAGTCTGTGCCAAAAGTTCGGCAGAAAAAGAGTTATCCCGAAAACTCTCCTTCATTGAATCCCGCAGACTACGCATAAATTCCATCTTTTCCTCCGCGCTCAGTGCAGAAAAATCAATTTCATAAATAAGTTTCATCCTGTCCTCCTCCCTTCAATCACAATAAATTTAGTTATCCACTTTGCAATAGGTTTCACCACTAATATATAATATCATATTTCTAAAAATAGTCAATGTTTTCCTTTTAATCTGCAAGCCTAATCAACGGGTTTCTATCATATCTTCCCCCCTATTTTTTTCTTCTCTGCAAATGTAAGCACAACACTTGTTCCCACACCGCACTCCGATATAATTTCAAGCCCGATCCCCAGACTGTCCGCCAGCCTCCTGCACAGATACAATCCCATCCCCGTTGAGCCGCCGCGCGCGCGGCCATTACTGCCTGTGAACCCGCGCTCAAACACGCGCGGCAATTCATGCGCCGGAATTCCAATGCCATTATCCCTTACGATAAGCCGTACTAAGCTGCCACCTGCAAAAGTTTGCGGACAGACTGAAACACTATTCTTTAAAAGCTTTGGTGCCTCGTCCGAGGACGATTTTTCCCTGCTCAAAACACCGCCATCTTTTTGAAATGCCGATCCCATACCGCAAAAATCACCCTCCACACGCACTTCCCCCGTCACCCTTTCCGCCTCGATCACCACCACCGGCTCCCCCCTGCGATACCGCACAGAGTTCTGTAAAAGCTGCCCCAAAAGAAACACCGTCCATTTTCGATCCGTAAATACAATCTGCTCTAATTCTTTTATTTCCACTCTGACACCGCTCGCTATCAAAAACGTTTTGTACTCTCCCAGGGCTTGTGTGACAAGCCCCCTAAGACTCTCCTCACGGATCAAAAAATCCTTCTGTGTATTTTCTGCCCGCGCATAAAACAGTACCCGCTCCATATGCGCCCCAATCTGCGCCAGCTCATATGAAAGTTTTCCTCGATTTTTTTCATCCACCCTTCGGCAAATCAGATTCGCCGCCGTGATCGGGGTTTTTACCTCATGTACAAAACTCTCGACATACTCCCGGTATTCTTTTTTTGAAGCCTCCGCATCGGAAACCGCAGAGATCATTGAGCGTCCCGCCCTGCGAAATAATTCAAATAATCTGCGCTCGTAAATGGTTTTTCCTGTCCGCACGCACTCGGCAAACAAATACTTTTTGTCAAGTCCCTCCATAATTTCTTCCAGCTCCCTAAAACGGGAGCGATATCGAAAAAAATTAACCGCCTGCCCGCCGACAAATATTAAAGACCAGATAATCCCCAATATCACTATAATTCCTGGCTGTGTTCCCGTCACCAGTAAAAGAAATGCCGTAGCAGCTGCAAAAACTATTTTTAGAAGCAATTTTGCAAAATGATCAGAAAAAAATTCGGACACTTTCATCGCAGATCCCCCACAATACACCCAAGTTTTCAGATTATTTAATGCCATTATCTTATCATAGGCACACACACTCGTCAACCAAATTTCGCTTAACATTCCAATACCGAAAACCAGGCAGCATCTCTATCTAACCAAAAATAATCCTCCCTCCCTCAGCTCATAAACCTTATCACAAGCTTCTTCCAAATATTTTCTATCATGGGATACGCTGATGATTGCCCCGCCAAATTCTCTTAATGCCGTGCGCACCACGGGGCTTGAGAGCGGACTAAAATTCCTTGTCGGCTCATCGAGTACCAGCACATTTGCCCCGCATAACACCATATCAAGAAATAGGATCTTCGCTTTTTGCCCACCGCTTAAACTTCCGATCTTTCCCACCATTTCCCCGTGCGTAAATTTCATGCCGCCCATATAAGTCCTCGCCCTTGTCACTTCTTCCTTTGTATAATGCTCCGCCAGATATTCCACCGGCGTTTTTCCGAAATCAAGCACTTTAGAATAATCTTGTGGCATAAGCATCGCGCGGAGGTCACGGCGATCTTTTAATTCCCCCCATATATGCTTCAATAATGTAGACTTGCCCACACCATTCTTTCCAATAATTCCAATATGCTCATTTCCTGCCATAAAAAGCCGAAGATTTCTCGCCAATACCCGCTCTCCAACTGATAAGATATCCAGCGAAAAATCAAGTATGGTCTTACCCGCTGGCAGATGGATGGATGGGTCAAATTTTGCCAGGATCGCTTCTTCCTCCTGCGGGAAGTCAAGAAAATCTTCTTTTTCCCGCTCAAAGCGTCTGCCCATCGAAAGCAGGGAATGCATTTTTCGTTTCAGTGCCGCCGCACCGCCAGGATTCTGTCTTGTGATAACCTCCTGCTCGTGATCCACGCGGTTGTAGATCCTTCGCCATTTTTCCATCTGCTTATCATAATCTTCCCGCTGCTTTTTCGCCACCTGCTCCTGATGGGAAAAATCATTCTTTCGGCGGGAGAGATACTCGCGGTACGAACAGTGCGAAACCATAATCCGGCATTTTGTCTTGCGGATAATCTGCTCCATATGCACAATCACATTTGCCGTGCGCTCAATCAACGTTTCATCATGTGAAATATAGAGGATGGGTAATTTGCTCTCTGCAATGAAATTTTCCAGCCACTCCAATGTCTCAATATCCAGATCATTTGTCGGCTCGTCGAGCAGTAAAAGATCTGGCTCTCCCATCAAAAGCTTTGCAAGCTGCACTTTCACCTTCTCGCCGCCGGACAGCGTGCCAAGTGGCTGCTCCGATAAAATAAACTCCACGGAAAGACCAAGCTTTGCCAAAAGAGCAGTGTGCAGATAATATTCACATTCTCCAAAATATTCCAGAAGTGTAAACTTGCAGACTTCCTCCTCCATCATCTGGGGCAGATATGCCATCTTTCCCTTTGCAATCACTTCCCCCGAGTAATTGCAATATTCTTCGACCAATTCTTTTTGGTAGATCCGTTTTAAGAGCGTGGACTTCCCGTTCCCTTCCTCCCCGATAATTACAGCTTTTTCCCCGCGGCTTAGCGAAAATGAAAAATTATCCACGATGCACCGGTCATCTTTTTTCAAGCTAATTGTAATATTTCTTAACTCCAACATAAGCTACCTCCATATAAAAATAGTTCCATTTTCGACAGCAAATCACAGCATATCGAAAATGGAACCATCTATTGCACACACGGAGGTATCCACAGCACGAAGAAACCTATCAATCGTTTACCATAAAGGGACTCTCTGCTATGAAATAAAAATCCGTAAAAAATAGGTGCAGCAAATAACCAAACCGCAAGAACGGCAAGCAATCCAAATTCAAACAGCAAAACAAGCCACCATATATAAAAATATACGGTAAACTTACTGATTCACTATCTTATCAATTTGAATTACTTGCGAATCATCGCTGCACCCCCTTCTTTTTTCTCTTGGGAGTACTATATCATTAAAATAGCCAGCTGTCAAGAGTCAATGCGCCGATTCCATCCACGTCAAAGTTGGTACCCCATCCCTCTGCGCGTCCTAATACAGTCTGTCATCCCAATTTTTCCCAATTTTCCGCGCAGTCTTGTAATATTGACACTCAATGTATTATCATCAATATAAATTTGGCTTTCCCACAACGCCTCGATCAGATCCTCGCGCGAGACAATCTCTCCAGCTCTATCCATCAGACACGCCAAAATCTGGACTTCATTGCGGGTTAGTTCCTCCGTATTCCCACCAGCCGACACCGTTCCCCTTCGCAAATTTAATTCAAGTCCCGCTGCCCTTATGGTATCTGCCTCTTTCCCCTCCTCACCGCGCCGCCGTAGCACTGCTCTAATATGTGCAAGCAAAAGTGGGATATGGTAAGGCTTTGTGATATAGTCATCCCCGCCAAGACAAAGTGCCGAGAGTTCATCCCCCACTGAATCCCGTCCGGTCACAAAAATAATCGGCGTATCCATCTCCCTGCGAAGCTGTGCGCAAAGTGTCAGCCCATCGCACCCCGGAAGCCCCATATCCAACAAAATCAGGTCGGGGGAAGCTTTTTCCGCCTGTTTTTTAATCTCTACAAAATCAACCACCACGATGGGCGCGTAGCCCTCATCCCTTAACAGGGATGCCAGTTCCTCCCGCACAGAAGGTTCATCCTCAATAATCATGATTTTTTGCATTGTGTATCCCCTTTTACCGCATACAAACCATATCTTCTCACTCTACCAGCGCGCAGAGCATTCTTACACAGACCTCCTCGCCGAGCTTCCCACTGTCAAGCACCAGCTCATAATTCTTAAAATCATCCCATTTTTTCACCGTGTTCGCATAATAATAGTTCGCCCGCTTCTTATCAAATTTCTTCCGGACAGCCTCTACTTTCCCCTTGTCAATTCCATATTCTTCCACAATGCGCCGCCGTCTTATCTCCCCGTCGCTGCACCGAATAAATACCCTTATCACACCCTCATATTCCTTTAGTGCCTCCGCTGCGCAATGTCCCAAAAATACCGCTGAACCCTTTGCGGCAAGTCTTTTTATTACCGCCTGCTCCTTCACATAAATATGCCCGTCATTAGTCAGCATATCCCCCCTGCCTGCGGCGGTCTGTGCTAACATATAGACCGAATACAGAAAGCTATTCGTCACCGTTTCCTCATACTGCTCAATCTGCTCCACGGAAATATTTTGTTCCCGCGATACCTCCTCAAGGATCTCCCTCCCGTAACAGGCAATCCCCGTCCGCTCTGCAAACATTCCTGCAATCTTTGTTCCGCCGCTGCCATACTCCCTCTCAATTGCAATATACCTGCACTTCATCTCTATCTCTCCTTTCATACCGCGGTCTCAAACTGGCTATTATAAAGCTCCGCATAAAAACCGCCCCTGCCAAGCAGTGCTTCATGCGTACCGCTCTCAATAATATCCCCATCCTTTAGCACAAGAATTAAATCCGCATTTTTGATTGTGGACAGCCGGTGCGCAATCACAAAGGATGTGCGGTTTTCCATCAGCCGATCCATCGCCGTCTGGATCTGCTGCTCCGTCCGGGTATCCACCGAGGAAGTCGCCTCATCTAAGATCAGCATCGGCTTATTGGCAATCATGGCACGCGCGATCGTAAGCTGCTGTTTCTGCCCCTGTGAAAGATTGACTTGGTCATTTAGCACTGTATCATACCCCTGCGGCAGCGTGCGGATAAAATGGTCAAGCCCCACCGCCCTGCACGCCTCCTTTATCTTCTCCTCACTCACTTCCTCATTGTTGTAGACAAGATTCTCCCGCACTGTCCCCTCAAACAGCCAGGTGTCCTGCAATACCATACAAAATAGTGAATGCACCGCCGCCCGCGTCATCTGGTTTGTTGGCGTGCCGTCAATTTGGATCTTCCCACCCTGAATCTCATGGAAACGCATCAGGAGATTAACCATTGTTGTTTTCCCCGCACCCGTAGGTCCTACAATGGCAATTTTCTGCCCCGCCTTCGCCTTTGCGGAAAAATCATGAATGATAACTGCATCCGAATCCTCATAGCCAAAGCGAACATGTTCAAATTCCACATTGCCCTCCACATGGTCAAGCGCGCGAATTTTGCCTTCCTCCGCCTCCATCTCTTCCGCCTCTAAAAATTCGAATACCCGTTCTCCTGCGGCTCCGGCAGATTGCAGCGACTGCACTGCCTGCGCAATCTGCGACAACGGCTGCGTAAAATAGCGGACATACATCATAAATGCTACAATCACACCAAAACTAATTTTTCCACTAAGTGCCATCGCGCCGCCCACAACACAGACCGCGACATAGCCGAGGTTTCCAATAAAACCCATAATTGGCATCATAAGCCCCGACAGACACTGTGCCTTAAAGCCACTTTCACAAAGATTATTATTCATGCGGTCAAAAACCCGCTGTGCCTCATCTTCTCCATTATAGGCTTTCACCACCGTATGCCCGGAATAAATTTCCTCAATATGCCCGTTGATCTCGCCGAGATGTTTTTGCTGGCGCGTAAAATACTTCTGGCTCTTGCCCATAATCGAAAACATCAGCACAAACCCAAGGAAACTTGCAAAAGCGGCGGTCAGGGTCATCCACCCATTGGTTTTTAACATCATCACCAAACTGCCGACAAATAAAATCACGGCGGAAACCATATTGCCAATGCTGTAGTTTAAGGACTGTCCGATAGTATCCACATCGTTTGTCACGCGGGAGAGTACATCCCCGGTCGTTGTGCGGTTATAAAACCACATCGGCAAGCGATTAACCTTCTTTGAGATATCCGAGCGCATTGCTTTAGAAACACGCTGTGTCACCGTGGACATAATCCATCCCTGAACGGCGGATAACAGATAGCTAAACAAATAAAATGAAATCAGCGTCAGACCGATCGCAAGCACTCGATCCATATCGATCGAGGTAGATGGTGGTGTGATGCCCTCCGTAATGGTATCTGTCAATTCTGAAAGTTTATCTGGTCCGATCAGAGTAAGTACTGTTCCAATGGCGGAACATACGATTGCGATCACAAAAAACGCAAAATATTTCCGGCAATAGCCGAGGAGTTTTTTCCATATGCCGACAAAATCCTTTGCCTTCTCCCCGCCGGGATGCCGCCCGTGAGATCCGCCCGGCATCCCGGCGCGCCTCCCAGAATTTTGATATCTTTTTTCTCCCATTATGCCAACTCCTCCTTTGAAAGCTGCGAAAGTGCGATCTGCTGATAAACTTCACAATTTTTCATCAATTCTTGATGTTTGCCCATCCCTGCAATTTTCCCTTCTTCCAGGACAATGATTTTATCCGCATCACGTATCGTTCCGATCCGCTGTGCTACAATAATGCGGGTCGCATCTCCACATTTTTCATCCAGTGTCCTGCGCAAAATACGATCCGTCTTGTAGTCGAGTGCGGAAAAAGAATCGTCAAAAATAAAAATCTCCGGCTTCCTCGCCACAGCACGCGCAATAGAAATTCTCTGTTTCTGTCCACCGGAAAGGTTTGCGCCGCCCTGCGCCACATAGCCGTCGTAAGTTCCGTCAAGTTGTTCTACAAACTCCGCTGCCTGTGCGGTGGCAACAGCATCCTTTACTTCCTCCTCGGATGCCGCTGCCCGCCCATTATCGCCGTAAGCCACATTAGAACGGATTGTCCCGGTAAACAAAATTGCTTTCTGCGATACATAGCCAATTTTTGCGCGCAAGGACTTCTGTGTGTACTCGCGGACATTTACCCCATCGACCAGTACCTCCCCTTTTGTCGCATCATAAAAACGCGGAATCAAATTGATCACCGTACTCTTGCCGCAGCCTGTGGAGCCAATCAAAGCCACCGTCTCCCCCTTCCTTGCGGTAAAACTAATATTTTGCAGCACATCCCCGTCCGCGTCCGGATAGCGGAACGAAACATTCCGAAATTCCACTCCGGCATTCTTATCATTCCCCTCCTCCTGCTTTCCGTCCACAATGGTAGGCGCGGTCTCAAGCACCTCCATAATACGGTTCGCAGATACCGAAGCGCGGGGCAGGATCATAAAGATCATAACTAACATCATAAAGGACATTACAACTTGAATAGCATACTGGGAAAAAACCATCATCTCAGAAAAAAGATCGATCTTGCCCATCATATCCGCCTTATTGATTAGCACTGCACCAATCCAGTAGATCGCTAGGGAAAGCCCGCTCATAATCAGTTGGATGCTTGGCATTAGAAAGGACATGGCACGCTGTGTAAAAAGGTTGGTGGAAGTCAGTGCCTCATTCGCATCCTCAAATTTATTTTCCTGATACTGCTCGGCATTGTACGCGCGCACCACGCGAAGACCGGTCAAATTTTCCCTCGTTACACGGTTTAAGTCGTCCGTGAGTTTCTGCATTTTCTTAAATTTAGGCATAACCAAGATCATGGAGATCAGTACTACCAAAAGCAGTATGACCACGGCGGCAGCAGTACTCATCATCCACTCCTGTGCCTTCCCAGATATCTTTCCGATCGCCCAGACTGCCATAATCGGTGCTTTGATCAGCATTTGAAGTCCCATTACAATCAGGTTCTGCACCTGTGTAATATCGTTGGTAGAGCGCGTGATCAAACTGGCAGTGGAGAAATGTCCAATCTCTTCCATCGAAAATGAGCCAACCTTGGAAAAAAGTTTCCGGCGCAGCGTTTTGCCGAATCCCGCCGCAATCTTTGCTGCACAGACTGCGGTTACGATGGAGGCGGCAAGGCTTCCCAGCGCACAAAGTAACATTTTCCCGCCCGCCAAAAGGATCTCAGACATCTCACTGCCCGGCATCTGTACCAGGCGGGTAATCTCTGCCATATATTCCGGCATGGTCAGATCAAGCCACACTTGAAGGACGATGAAAACAAGGGAGAGGGCTACTAATATCCCCTCCGTCCTTCGAAGATTTTTAAACAATTTTAGCATCTATCTTTCCTCCTATTATAGTTCCGCAAGTAACCTCCCAATGCCCCTTTCCGTGGAGGAATTTTTGTTCACACAGCTTCCAAAAATCCCTCCGGGCATTGTACGGATACTCGCTGTTTCTTAGTTCCGCAAGTAACCTCCCAATGCCCCTTTCCGTGGAGGAATTTTTGTTCGCACAGCTTCCAAAAATCCCTCCGGGCATTGTACGGATACTCGCTGTTTCTTAGTT
>CAJUCG010000077.1 GCA_910585065.1 uncultured Lachnospiraceae bacterium | reverse complement strand
TTTCTGTTCTTCTTTTATATCAATATTTAATGCTGTTTTTTCCATTAATTTTCCCCGGAGATTTGCCTTAGCAAAAACAGATAACTCCCTTCCTTTTTTGATAGTTCAAATTCTTTTAAGCAGGAAAAATTTTTGGCATATTGATGTATTAGCGAGCGATTGTGTGTTAAAATCAACATTGTGCCGTCCGGCTTTAACAGCTTTGGCGCACGCAGAAAAAAACGCTGATACAATTTTTCAATTTCCCTTTCTTTCTCTTCTTCCTTTGAAGTGGTAAAGGGCATATCAGTTACAATTTCCGAAAAAAGTATATCCGAAGTAAAGGTAAAAAAATCACGGTTGATATAATTTGCATTAAGACCTGCAAGCCGCGTGTTAAAGCGTGCTGCATCCACAGCTTTTTCAAGGAGATCAATCCCAAACATCTCCTTCACTGGCGCGCATTTTGCCCGCTCAATCAACATTGTTCCTGCCCCGCAGAACGGGTCAAGCACACGCGCCCTCTCCTGAAAAAATTTTTCTTCTTTCCCCCATGTATTCGCAAGTGCCATACACAGTGCCGCGTTTGCAGGGCGCATCCCCGCCGCGATCGTTTTCTGCCGATAGGCAAAGCGCGTATCGCGCAGAGTAAATAATTTTAAGAGCGCGTGCCACTCTCCCTCTTTTGTTTCGATCAGGCGCAGTTCAAATTCATATCCATCCGTCACGTTCGCCAATGCCCCATCTGCGCCCTCCTCAAGCACCGCTGCCATACGCCGCACAAAATTGCCGCGCTTTTCAAGCGGCATTGTGCCGCGCACTTCGATGCGAAATAAAAACGGTGCCAAACTCTCCTCGTGCCGTTCTCTTAGATAGCGGACAAGCCCTGCCTTTAAAAGTGTTTCTGCGGCTGCCTGCGGATCACCGGGCAATCTTTGCGCGCCTGGAAGCACAAAAAACATCTCCTCAAATGTGCGCAGTGCAAAAAGCTTTCCCGGCTGCTCGGTACGCACCATAATTCCCGCGCCAAATTCCTTCCTTTTGTATCCGTCAAGTTCCGAATACAGCAGTGATCGATGATTGCGGTTCGTGGTCAGCACCAGATCTGAAACTAGGGACTCCCCCATATAGTGATGCCATTTTGTGTGTTCCTTTGCCGCAATCAGCTCCCGCAAAAGCTTTCGCTCCTCCTGCAAATGTTTTCGGTTCTCCTCCGTTATAGGAATTGTATTCACTTCCTCCAATGCCTTCTTTATCTGTGGCAAAAGTTCTATATAATTGTAATGTTTTATCGCTGTAAGATACGCGCTTCTTACAAAACGTGTCTGCTCCGCCCTATATGCCGTCCACAGCTCGTTTAAAACCGGAATGGCAAGTTCCCCTGCCAAAAGCGCGGCATTCTTGCGTGTCTTTGCATCCTCCGCTAAAAAACACTGAGTAAGGGCACCAAAGTTGCCATCACAGTACGTGACTAATACCTTTCGCGCCCCCAAATTTTCCCGCAGTGCTTCCCGCAAGGCTGCCAGTGTCTGGCGCACCTGTTCGCCCTGTTCTAACTTCTGATATAATTCAACTACCATCTTTCTTTTCCCTCATATTTAAAATTTTTCAAGAACGCTTGCGGCGGCGCAGATTAGCCCTGCTGACAATTTTCCTTTCCGCGCCTGCCGCCCGCCGGATATCTGATCTAAATTAGATCATTGCATACTTGCGCCACCGCTCCGACAAAAACCTCCAGACAAAAATTACAGTGCGCGCCAACCAATCCACGGTCATCGCGACCCAGACTCCCAATACACCCATTGAGCAGCTAATAGCTAATATGTAGCTTAGACCAATGCGGAAGACCCACATGGTACTAATGGAGGCAAGCATTGTAAACTTCACATCGTTCGCTGCGCGCAGTGCGTTTGGAAGGGTAAAAGAGGACGGCCAAATCAGTATACAGCAAATACTATGATAAAGAATAATCTGTTTGGTCAGCTTTTGTGTATCTGGCAGCAGTTGATATGCTGCGCAGATTGGATTTAGCAAAAGTACCACAAAGACATTGACCACAAACACAGCAAGATATGCATAGCACATCAGTTTTTTTGTATACTTTTTGACATCCTCGGCATTTTGTGCCCCAACGCATTGTCCAACAATCGTAATCATCGCTAGACCGATGGCATTGCCCGGAATTACCTCGAACGAACAAATTGTATTGGCAACCGCATTTGCCGTGATGGCAGTAGTTCCGAAACCGGAAATCATGCCGGCAACCATCAATTTGCCAATCTGAAAAATACTGCTTTCTAATCCATTTGGAATTCCGATGCGAAGAATGCGCCGAATCATCTCAGGGGAAAAGCCAAGCCTTAATTTTGGGTCCAAATGAATCTGGCGTTCCTGGTTTACCAAAAGTTTTGTTACTACCGCCGCAGCCACAATCCTTGAAACAAGAGTTGCAAGTGCCGCGCCAAACACGCCCAAATCAAAAATATAGAGCAGCACAGCATTGCCAACAATATTGATCACATTCATCACAATCGAAGTTTTCATGGAGATTTTGGAATCCCCCATCGCCCGAAACAGCGCAGTTCCCGAAGAATAAACGGCTAGGAACGGATAGGAAACTGCGGACAGGTAAAAATAAGTTCTGGCATTCTCCATCACATCTGCATCGATCCTGCGGTAAATTAAGCGTAAAATTCCGTAATTGCCAATAAGCGAAATGACCATCAGCACACCGGAAACCACCAACACCGAAAGCAATAGCTGATTTGCCGCATGGCACGCCCTATCCTGCTGCCTGTGTCCGATATACTGTGCCGCGACAACCGCGCCCCCCGTTGCAAGTGCTGAAAACATACCCGTAAGCAATATATTGATGGAATCGACTAGCGAAATGCCAGAGACTGCCGCCTCGCCACATGGGCTTATCATAATGGTATCAACCATACCGACCATCACAATCAAAAGCTGCTCGATCATTAGCGGAACAATAAGCTTGCGCAAAGCTTCCCTTGTAAACATTTTTATCCCTCTTTTCTCTCTGTCCCCTACAATTATGCGCGCCAAAATGCGTGCAGAGATCGGTGAATTCTCTGTCCCCTACAATTATGCACGCATTTGGAGAAAATAGCAAGCAAAATTTGTTTACAGTTTTTGAAATAGACCTATATGCTCCTTTGTCTTTGCTGTTAAAACAAAGATCAAAAAACTAATCATTGCAAAAGAGCAGTTTTTCTGTTATAATTTTCCCACATAAAATATTGTAGCGACATTATTCCTAAAAAAATAATCTTAAAATAAAGGTGGTTCCATATTATGATAAAATTGATTGCATCCGATCTGGATGGCACATTGCTGCAAAATGGTGCGCAGACGCTCACTCCCCGCGCGGTTCCATTGATTCGCCGCCTCGCGGCTTGCGGTATTATCTTTGCGGCTGCCAGCGGTCGCCAGTACCCGAATCTTGTCCGACTTTTTGGCGAGGCAGCAGGGGACATGGCTTTTCTGTGTGAGAATGGGGCATTTGTTGTCTACCAGGGCAAAGTAATTGCAAAATCCTGTATGGAGTGGATGGACGCAAAAAAATTGGTGGAAGATATTTTGGCACGGGGCGACTGCGAGGTTCTGATCTCTGGCGAGTCCACTTCCTATGTGCTTCCTAAAAGCAAGCGTTTTCTTGATCATATGCAGAACACTGTAAAGAACAATGTGCGCGTAATTGAAAATCTCTCCGATATCCCAGAAGAGATTATCAAGGTCTCCGCCTACGAGCGCGCAGGAATTCAAAATTCGGCTTCCTATTTTCTTCCCCGCTGGCAGGATACATTAAAATGTACAGTAAGTGATTTTCATTGGATTGATTTTGTGCGCCGCGATGTCAACAAGGGAGCAGCACTCGCCGCACTTTTATCCTTCCTACATATCCATGTTGATGAGACTGCCGCCTTTGGCGACAACTACAACGATCTTGAAATGCTCTCCCTCGTCGGCACCGGTATTGTTATGGAGAATAGCGCGCCGGAAATTTTTAACCGCTATCCATTCCATACCGCCTGTGTCGAAGATACCCTGGAATGTTTTTATAAGCGGCGAATCAAAGATCCGGAAGCATCAATACAATAGCTTCTATTATTATTTTATGAAAGGCGGTTTCCATGAGTATTTATGATACCTTAAATCCTGAGCAAAAGCGCGCAGTGCTACACGAAAATGGTCCTCTGCTTATCCTTGCTGGAGCTGGTTCCGGCAAGACGCGCGTACTCACTCATCGCATTGCCTATCTGATAGAGGAAAAAAATGTAAGTCCTTTCCAGATTTTAGCACTTACCTTTACCAACAAAGCGGCAAAAGAAATGCGGGAACGCGTGGATAAAATTGTCAGCTACGGCGCGAAAAATATCTGGGTTTCCACCTTCCATTCAAGCTGTGTGCGATTCCTGCGCCGATATATTGAATTGCTCGGCTATGAGCGCAATTTTACCATCTACGATACGGACGATGCAAAAACACTGATGCACGAAGTCTGCAAGACTTTAAATATCGATACAAAAACTTTAAAAGAACGCACACTGATCTCTGCGATCTCCTCCGCAAAAAATGTACTTTTAAGCCCGAAAGATTATGCGGAAAGAGCAAGCGGCGACTATGCTGCTGAGCAATATGCGCGCGTCTACACAGAATATCAAAAACGTTTAAAAGCAAACAACGCGCTGGACTTTGACGATATTATTTTTCTCTGCGTAAAATTATTTCAGACACAGCCGGAAGCACTCTCCTACTATCAAAAACGCTTCCGCTATATTCTGGTGGACGAGTATCAGGATACAAATACGGCACAGTTTGAACTTGTCCGTCTCCTAGCCTCCCACACCAATGAGGAGGGTGAGGTGGAACATAATCTCTGTGTGGTCGGTGATGACGATCAATCCATCTACAAATTTCGCGGCGCGAACATCCGCAATATTCTCGATTTTGAGAAGGAATATCCGGATACAGAAATAATTAAACTGGAACAAAATTATCGATCAACACAAAATATTCTTGAGACAGCAAATGAGGTAATCTCCCACAATTTGGGGCGCAAAGAGAAAAAACTCTGGACGGCAAACAGCAAGGGATGTCCTGTTACCTTTTCTCAGTTTGAGACGGATGTGGAGGAAGCTGGTGCAATTATCTCCGATATTGCGGCACATATGCAGCAGGAAGCACCTCCTTCTTGGCGGGATTTCGCCGTTCTTTACCGCACAAACTCGCAGTCCCGCGTTCTGGAAGAAAAATTGATTCTGCACGGCATCCCCTACAAAGTAATCGGCAGCATCAATTTCTATCAGCGCAAGGAGATCAAAGATATCCTCGCCTACTTAAAAACCATTGACAACGGGCAGGATTCCATGGCAACGAAGCGCATTATCAATGTGCCAAAGCGGGGGATCGGTCTGACCACCATCGATCGCATTGATGCGTGGGCGCAGGATGCGGGCGTAAGCTTCTATACTGCTCTGCTCCATGTTAACGAGATTTCCGGGGTTGGGCGCGCCGCTGCAAAACTCTCCTCCTTTGTCGCGCTGATCGAAAGCTTAAAAAGCAAGCTCTCCCACACAGATTATTCGCTAAGTGATCTGGTGGATGAATTTTTGAATGCGACGGGATATCTAAAAGAAATCGAGGAGACGGAGGAAGAAAGTACCGCTGCCGACCGGCTTGCCAATATTGATGAATTTGTCAATAAATTAACCGACTATGAAGAGAATACTTCCGAGGAGCCAACACTCTCTGGATTTTTGGAGGAAGTCGCGCTTGTGGCGGACGTAGATAATCTGACGCAGGACAGCAATTTCGTTGTGCTGATGACACTCCATTCCGCCAAGGGACTAGAATTCCCTTATGTCTATCTCTGCGGTATGGAGGAGGGGCTTTTTCCAAGTTATATGGCAATCAACGCAGAACAGCCGGAACTTGAAATTGAGGAGGAGCGACGGCTCTGCTATGTTGGCATCACGCGTGCGATGAGGGAATTAAAACTTTCCTGCGCCCGTATGCGTATGCTGCGCGGCGAACCTCAATTCAACCGCCGCTCCCGTTTTATCGATGAAATTCCGCGCTATCTGTTGCACTACCAGGGGAGCGGGCGGAGTGCCTCCCTTGTTTATGGAAATAACTTCCAAAATGGAACGATCCGAAATACAAAGCCAATATCCTCCGCAAAACCATCGGCTCAAAAACCAGTAAAACAATTTGACAATGCCTCCCTAAAGCCGCTTGATTACGGAGTCGGAGACACGGTTCAGCATATAAAATTTGGGGTGGGGTTAGTCACCAATATTGTAAGCGGCGGCAAAGACTACGAGATCACAGTCGACTTTCCAGCGGCAGGAACAAAGAAGATGCTTGCAGGATTTGCAAAATTAAAAAAAATCTAAACTTGCAAAAAAACATGGTAAATTTATCAAGGACATGGTATAATAAGGCAGAAGGTAAAATTTATTCCTTTGTTATATCTACAAAGAGAGAAAGGATGTGTCTTTATGTGCAATAATGCAAACAAGCTGGAATCCCTGCTTGCATCCTCCAAACTCAGCGATATGTTAGCTGAGTCAAAACTTGGCGAACTGATCAAGAAGAAGGAGGACCCGATTGAGGAGAAGAAGCATACCCTGATCTTCGTCCTCGCCATTATCGGTGCGATCGCTGCGGTTGCGGTTATCGCCTATGCGGTTTACCGCTATGTCACCCCGGACTACATGGACGATTTCGATGACGATTTCGACGATGACGACGACTTAGAAGATGATCTGGACTTCGACGCGACCGAGGAAGCTGAGGAAGAGCCGGAGACAAAGACGGATGAGAACGAGGAAGAGTAATCTTCCATGGGCAAAGAAAAGACAGGGACAGAATCTTTCGTTCTGCCCCTGTCCTTTTTTCGTTGTTTCTTACTGCCGGCAATTACTTATTGCTGACCATAGCCTCTTCCTGTTTCTTGATCATCTGGCGGACCATCTCTCCACCTACAGAGCCATTCTGGGCACTTGTCAAATCGCCGTTGTAGCCTTCTTTAAGCGGCACACCGATCTCAGATGCAACCTCCATCTTAAAACGATCCATAGCCTCTTTTGCCTGCGGCACTTCCATTCTACCAGAACCTGATTTGTTACTTGACATAATGATTCACCTCCATAATTGTATCGTGTGTTTTCTTGGCACTATCGCCTATTTTTCGTTTTGCATTCTAATGCATTTTTCTGCATGTACTGCAAACGATTCTGCGCGCATTCGCGCATTCGCTTTTGTATTCCGACAGGGATCGTATGTATCTGGCGATTGTTTCTTGTGTTTCCCCGTCGGATACATTCCGTTCTCTATCGTGCTAATATTATGTGCAGGATGAGAAAAATTATTTCAATGAAAACAGCATTTTTTGCAAGTAAATTCTGGTAAGTTTTTTTGTTTTCTTCTATATATATTGCTATTATTTTGACTCTTTCTTTTTCTTTCTTCCCATCAAGCCGCAAAAGAATCCTTTAAACTGATCAGTCTTTTGACCCTTTCCAACAATTAAAAACACGGTAATCCCCGCAGCTGCCAATACAAAAAGCCCCGTCTGAACTGCTGCATATTTTTGGTAGACTGCACAGGGGATTTCTCCCATTTTTTTTATATTATCAAAATATTCTCCGCATTTTCCCCACCATTCCCTAAGATAAATAAACTTTTCCGGGATACATACCGATGGCAGTACACCCCTTCCCTTCACCAGGAAACACAAAAGAAAAGCTTCACCGATCCGCACAAGAAAACGAAAATTTTTTCCTTTTTCTCCCATCAGGTAAAAAATAAGCGGATTGAGAAAAAGAAATACCACAACACATAAAAACAACAGGATCGCCGTGAGTCTTATCTTCCTCTCCGTTCCCAGATCTCTCACATAGGCATCCGCATACCGTTTCTGCAACGTAAATGTCAATATCTGTTCTGTCTGTGGCAAGGGGGTAAGAAGGATAAAATTTTCCTCACCATCATATGCACTTGTTTGTATATATAAATCCTGATAAGCCTCCTGAATTTCTTTTTCCAAAATTCCAGACACCAAGATCCCCGAAGGAATTTGTGCATTGATTTTGTAAAGCCCAAAAATTGCACAAAGAACGATACTCGCTGCGAAAGACACTATAATTATCCTTTTTCTTGAATTTTTCATCTGCAACTCTCCCCGCCGGCAATATCCTATTTTTTTATTTCCACCATATTTACTTCCATCCCGTCCACAAGTTTCCGATCCGCCGCATAGATTAACTTGTCTTTTTTCTCCACACCGCTTTCAATCTCAAACCATCCCCCTGCCTCCCCACAGAGAATCACCTGCCGCTCACGCACAAAAAGTCCCTCTTCGGTTTCCTCCAGCACAAAGACATTCGCAAGTTGAACCTCCCCGGAAAAATCCCCGATAAAATTCAGCACATAGGCAGGAAGGGCAAGCTCTCTCTTTTTTGAAATATATTCCGCTCCATCCTCCAGATATATTGTAACCGGGAATTCCTTCTCCCTCGCCCGCATTACCATAACATTTGGTGTTGTCTGTCGATGTAATGAAGTAGAAAACAGAGTAAAGAAAAGCATAAATGCAAAAAAGAACACGGCAAACCGATTTAAATATTTTCGCCTTCCCATAAATTTCAATGCTCCAATCTTATTTCCATTTTTTTACATATTCTTATAATTTCAGACTTCCAAGCCCATCTTCCAAACTTTCATGAAAATACAGATAGAGAATCACAACCGGAACCATAAAGATAACACAGCCCGCAAGGAGAGTCCCCATTGTATCATTCTGCACGGCAAGCAGCATGGACAGCGGCTGTTTTTCCCCGCTTTTTAAAAAGATCTGCGGCTGCTCAACCAAATTCCAATTCTCCGCAAAGGTAAATAAAAACATTGCCGCAACACAAGTTTTTACCTGCGGCAGCGCGATATAAAATATAATCCGGAAAATAGACTTGGTTTCCATCCTGGCAGCCTCCAAAATACTTTTGTCAATTCCCCTCATATACTGCCCCATTAAAAACACGCCAAAAGGGGTAAACATTCCCGGCAGGATCAGTGCCAACCGCGTATCCAACAAATTCATATCCCTCAGTCCAATATAGTTCGGCAGCATTGTCACCTGCAAGGGCATCATCATCAGAATAATGTAAAAAAAGTAAAGTGCCCCTTTTCCGCGAAAACCCGCCTCTCTAAACGCGTAGGCGGCAGGAACGGAAACTGCCGTATTCAGCACGGTGATCACCGCCGCATAGCAGACTGAATTCCAAAATCCCCTTAGATACCAGGCTTCCTCCACCAAAATATCATAATATCCCACTAGCGAGAGGCAGGATGTCCCCGCCCCTGCCAAATCCCCGCATAAAAATGAGCGAAACAGGGTAAGAAAGACCGGAAAGAGAAAAATTCCCGTCAGAATAATTACAAATAAAACCATTATCTTCTTCTTCATTCTCCCTCCCACCCTCACTCAAATTTGCGGGAAAGATGAATACCCGCTGCAACAATTATACAGATAAGTATTGTTGTGATCACTGCGCCGGAGGCAAGATACTGATAATTTAGCTTTATAAAATGATTGTTCATATAATACTGCAAACTATAACCGGCATCCGGCGGGTAATTCGATCCATAATACAGATAACTCTCCCGAAAAATGCGAAAACTATATACAATTCCCAGCAAAGTCACAAAAAGAAGAGTTGGAGCCAAAAGCGGCAAGGTCACATAAAAATGCAATTGTATCCCATATGCACCGTCAAGTTTCGCCGCCTCATAGAGATCCCCGTCAAGAAGCGTTAACGCCGCACTGCATAAGATCATCACCATCCCGATATTCTTCCAGATAAATAGGGAATAGATCGGCACGGGCGATTCTTTCACGGCAAATATCGTCCTCCAGACTAAGATAATGCTTGCCGTGGGCAAGAGCATCGGCAAAATTACGGCAAGCCGAAGCTTTTTTAAGTGCCGATCAAGCCTTAAAAACAACACCGAGATAAACAATGCCCCCGTCACTAATATTGGAACCCCCACTAAAATCAGCAAAAGAGAATTTTTCACCGCCAATCGAAAATATGGGTTGGCAAACAGCGTGTGGTAATTTTTTAGCCCCACCCATTTTTTACTGAACTGATTTTCAACCAAAGAATAATAGATCACGCGCACAAATGGGATACAATAAAAAATCAGAAGTCCCACAAGACTAGGTAAGAGCAAATATTTACATTTTCTTTGATATTTTGTTTTCATTTTACAACCGCATCTCCCGTAATAAAATTCCCATTGAAGTACCCAATTCATCAATTAATTTTCTTGCATCTTCGCAATATTTTTTTGCCTGTTCAATTGCCAGATCTATAAATGGAAGAAACTTTTCAAATTCCAATTTGCTTCCCTTTGAATATCCTCCTGCATTTTTTGAAACTAATATTTCAAGATACTTTTTCTTTACAGATGCTTCTTTAAACAATTGTCCTCTTACATTCTTTTTGTTTGCAAGAAGCTCCCCCCGTGGATATTGCTCTATATTAGGAAAATGCATCAACAGCCACAACTCAAAGTTAGGATTGGAAATTACTACTTTAATCCTATATTCATCACATAAACGAAAAATTTCATCCATATTCTTTTGTAGATCTTTATAATCTCGATCAAAAATAACACACACTTGATCTATCTCAGGATCAAAATCGTCCCATTTACAATTCTCTCCCCACTCTTTTTCAGGAATTTCTTCTCCGCTTTCATTTATACGCCCCATGCAAACTAGAGCGGCTTTTACCAACTGAAGAGGATGGCTTAAAGTTTCTTGTCCCTCCTGCTTTTTTACCACCTCAATACGTACATCATTTTTTATCCCTAATCCTGCTTTATTATTTCGGATTCCAAAAAAATAAGTTTCCTCGGTTGCGCCCTCTGAAATACAATAAAAGTGAATTCTCGGCAATATAGTTCCTTCCTCATCTGCATAATCATATTTTTTGGCAGTCCTTAGATTCAACCTTTTCAAACTACTCCCTCTTTTCTACATACCATAATTTTAAATACCATATTATATTATTCGATAGCTGGAAGGTTATTTTTCTCCCCACACATATTCAAAATCCTGAAATACGGGAACTGCACCATATCGCCCTGCAAGATAATCTTTTGCAACTACCTTATCATATCGAATTTTAAATTTTTCCAAAGTATATAAAATTGTATTGTTATCTTTTTCCTTTTCAGCAAACCAAATCTCATCCCTGCGCAATATATTTAAATCCATCAAATTTGATTCATGCGTAGTAATAATTAACTGTGTCGCTTTTTTTGCTGAAAATTTAAGAAATGTTTCGACAAACTTAATTGTCATTTGCGGATGAAAACTGCGATCTAATTCATCAATAATAAATATTGTTTCTTCGTCATCATTCAAAATTACATTCAACAACTGAATCAATCTCTGGGTTCCGTCGGATTCTTCCCCATACTCATATTTTTCTGTATCCTCCCCATGCTGAAACATTAATTTTGCAACCTTTTCTACTCCCTCTTCATTATAGTCTATCTCAAGCAATATACCTCCGATATCCAAAATTCTCTTTGTCTTTATTATTTTTTCATCGCTTGGTTTTTTCAAAAATATTTCTGCTACCCTTTCACTTGGAAAATACTCTTTGAGTGCCGCTTCATTAATTTCACGCATATCATAATCGGTTATTCCTGTATCTAAATATTTTAAAATATCCATCAAATTTTTATTATTATCTTTAAATAGAAAAAAGCTATTTCCTATTTTTGTTTCTGGATAAATTACTACCAGTTTATATTTAAACCAATCATATATATTATTAAAAAGTTCAAAGTCCTTCTCATTCATATTTCTTCGCTTTATCTCATACAAAAGTAATGTAGTTTTTATCCGATTTACATCCCTTATAAAAAAGCAGAACTGCTCACTATTTTCTTTTTCATGAAACATAGTTTCATCAAAATAATACTCCTCTTCCTCTGTCACTCTTTCAAAAATAACATGTTCCTTTGTATTAAGTTCATAGAGCCACTCCGATAAGATTAAATTATCCTTTAGTCGAACAGTAAATCCATATGCAAAGCATTGTTTTCCTATTGAAAATTCATATTCAAAATAAGTTGGTTGATCGATATTTGTGCTTTTGTTTTTACAAAATTTCTCAGAAATATACTTTCTTTCTGTTGCGTCTAACACAATTTGTTTTCCTGCATCAATCGCTTGGATTAAATTGGACTTTCCCGATGCATTCGCCCCATATATAGAAGAAAATTTTAGTACTTTTCGTTCTTGATAATGTACAACTCTTTCACTATGCTGCTCGGATCTTCCCGCATACAAATGATATTCCGTAGGAATAATTTCTCCTTTTTCATTTACTTTGTATCCAAATGACAAAAAATTACTCACAGAAAACCTCATTAACATATCTTTCTACCTCACGTTTTTTTCTCTATGTTTTACCATTATATGCTACTATATACTATTATATAGAATTTTTTTTAAATTACAAGAGATTTTTTCACCGTTTTCGGTATAGTTTTTAATATTTACTCCCACCTTTCGTTAAAATTTCCCATGAATATCTATCTGGTGCATCCCTCAAAAAATTTTGTCACTTTCTAATGAACTTAGTGCGGAATACGCTCCAACTCTGCACACATCTTTTGAAAAATTATCTCAAATTACCATATCGCAGTTTTTATTTTTCCTTATTTTATTTCGGTATCTCAATCTATGTATACTAATAATTCAGAATATGTTTCTTTATTATCCCTTATCAACCATCTCTTAAAAGCAGCAAAAGCTGAACCATCTCCTATCAATATTGTAGCCTCCATCCTCTTTTGAGGTGTAGAACCATAATAAACTTCCTGCAACAACTTAACTGTATTTTGTATTTTTATTCCAGAATTCAACATATCAAAAGTCAGCTTTTCATCTGTTCCAAAATATCCCTCTCTTCAAAAGGCAATTAATTTTTCAACATTTTCTTTTGTACAATCAATAATAGGCTCAAATTTATCCGACTTTATATTGTTACAATGTGCGCAGGACAAAAAAGATTATTCCAATCATACTTTAATTCTATATCTCCACGATGCG
>CAJUCG010000076.1 GCA_910585065.1 uncultured Lachnospiraceae bacterium | reverse complement strand
TCCTTCTTGCCATGCCCGTGCTTGTGCCAACGGCAGGAATTGTGCTGGCATGGCATAAGGTATTTAAACAGATGTATTATTATGATTTGATGCGCAGCCCTATTTTTGGAGATTTTTGGTATATACTTCCAATTTATCTGATTTATCTGTGGAAATATTCGGGGCTTTGTATGCTGGTATTGCTGGCTGCCCTCGACCGCATTCCGGAGGAATTTTATGAGGCGGCAAAACTGGATGGAGCATCGCGTGGTGTCTGCACTCGGCGGATCGCGCTGCCGCTTATGAGATCAAATCTCTTATTGGTATTGATGTATGCCTTTATGAGTTCATTAAAAATTTTTAAGGAAAGTTACCTGTATTATGGCGAAACAAAATATCCAAAGGATATTGCGTATACGCTTCAATATTATATGAATAATCAATTCCTAAAAATGAATTACCCGACACTCTCAGTGGCGACCATCCTATTTACGGCAGTGATCGCACTGATTGTATTTGTGCTTTATCGGGTAGAGGGAAGATTTTCCGAAGTTTTGGACTGAGAATTGGGGGAGAAAAGAATGAGGGCAAAACAAACAAAAGGCGATTATATAATACGGGGGATTCTTTATTTGACGGCGGCAGTTTTCGCTCTCCCTGCACTTTATGTAATATTTTCTTCCTTTCAGACATCGGAGGGGTTTGGGGTTTCACAGTATCAAGTACTGCTTCACGATTATCCATCCTATATTGTGGCATTGCGCAATTCTTTTTTTTACGCGGCGGTAATTACGGTTGGTGGGCTTGTGTTGTCGGTTCCAGTCGCCTATCTGTTCGCGAAAGTGACCTTTAAAGGGCGAAATTCACTCTTTTTTATTTATATTGTGATTATGATGCTGCCCGCACAGTCCACGATCTTAGGGCAGTACCTGCTAATGCAATCGCTTAAGTGGATTGATACGCCAAGAGCTTTATATCTTCCACTTATGCTTTCGCCGTTAACGGTATTTTTGCTTCGACAGAATCTAAAATTGATTTCGGCGGAACTGATTGATGCGACCAGACTGGAGACCAACTCGTTTTTTGTGCTGTTATTTTGGATTGTGCTGCCACAGATTAAGGGGACGATCGCTACTGCCGCTGTGTTATTGTTCTGTGAGAGCTGGAATATTATCGAGCCGGCAATGATTCTTCTGCCGAGGAATGAGGAGATCAAGCCTCTCTCCGTAATGATGGGGCGTTACCCGGAGGAACTGCAGGCGGTATGCGCCTCAATTTATCTCGCGCCCATCGGGGTAATTTTGTTCGTGCTTGGCTTTTTAGGGGTGGGAAAAAGGAAGAAAAAGGGTACTTTAATATAAGGAAGTATTTCGATCGCTGATTTTCTTTTTTGTTTTCTTTTGCAGTGCGATATGATAAAATATCATTGAACGTTATCTGCTCCCAAAAGTAGTTGCAGCATAACTGAAAATAAGAAGGAAAGGAAGAACAGAAAGCAAGCGCGTAATTATGGAAACGAAAAAAATTGATCAAAAAAAGAATGAGCGAAAAAAAATGACAATAAAGAACATCACTGCGAAAAAAAAGCTGGCACTGAATGTGATCGAACGCTTAAAACAGGAGTACCCGGAGGTAGACTGCACTTTAGATTACAACGAGGCATGGAAACTTCTAGTAAGTGTCCGTCTGGCTGCCCAGTGTACGGACGCGCGTGTCAATGTGGTAGTGGTAAAACTCTATGAGAAATTTCCGGATGTGGCATCGCTTGCCGCTGCGCCCGTGGATGAGATCGAGGAGATTGTAAGACCCTGTGGATTGGGACACAGTAAGGCGAGGGATATCCGTGCCTGTATGGAGGTGCTTTTGGAAAAATATGGAGGAAGTGTGCCGGATGATTTTAACGCACTTCTCTCACTGCCGGGTGTCGGTCGAAAAAGTGCAAATCTCATTATGGGGGATGTATTTGGGAAACCTGCGATTGTAACGGATACTCACTGTATCCGCCTGGTGAATCGAATAGGGCTTGTGGATGGGATAAGGGAGCCAAAAAAGGTTGAGATGACTTTATGGAAGATAATTCCAGAAAAGGAGGGAAATGATTTCTGTCACCGATTAGTTGCTCATGGCAGAGCGGTTTGTACGGCGAGAACAAGTCCTTATTGTGATAAATGTTGCCTGAATGAGATCTGCGCGAAACGCATATAATACTAGCTGTAGAACCTCGAAAACGTTTTTCAGATAATTTGCGGAATATTCTACAAAAAAACTTTGTTAAATCTGAAAATATATGTTAATTTTGCTTTTCTTTTTTGAATTTTGTGGTATAATAGTAGTGGATATTTAAAAGCCGTGGATTTTGGTATCTTCTAAGTTTATATATGATATAGAATCCGGCATAATATCAAGTAAAATGCGACAAGAGGTGATAGCGTGATTAAGAAAGAAATGATCGCCATGCTTTTGGCAGGCGGACAAGGCTCAAGGCTTGGTGTTTTAACTTCAAGCATTGCGAAGCCGGCAGTGGCCTTTGGCGGGAAATATCGTATTATCGATTTTCCGCTGAGTAATTGTATTAACTCCGGTGTGGACACGGTAGGTGTTCTGACACAGTATCAGCCATTAAGATTAAATACGCATATTGGGATTGGTATTCCGTGGGATTTGGATCGCAATATCGGCGGTGTTTCTATTCTTCCGCCATATGAGAAGAGTACAAACGCGGAGTGGTATACTGGTACAGCGAATGCAATCTATCAGAACTTAAAGTATATGGAGTACTATAATCCAGAATATGTGCTGATTCTTGGCGGTGATCATATTTACAAGATGGATTACGAAGTGATGCTCGATTTCCACAAGTCGAACAAGGCGGATATCACAATTGCGACGCTGCCGGTGCCGATGGAGGAAGCGAGTCGCTTTGGCGTTGTGATCACGGACGAGACCAAGCGCATCCTTGAATTCGAGGAGAAGCCGCCGAAGCCAAGGAGCAATCTTGCCTCAATGGGTATCTATATCTTTACATGGAAGGTGCTGCGTCAGGCACTTATCGATCTCTCGGAGCAGCCAGGCTGCGATTTCGGCAAACATATCATTCCGTACTGCCATGGCAATGGAAAACGTGTCTTCGCCTACGAGTATAACGGCTACTGGAAGGATGTCGGGACATTACAGTCCTACTGGGAGTCGAATATGGAACTTATCGACATTGTGCCGGAATTCAATCTCTATGAGGAGTTCTGGAAGATCTACACCAAGAGTGATGTCATTCCGCCGCAGTACATAGCGGAGGATGCTGTGGTTGAGCGCTGTATCATTGGTGAGGGCACCGAGATTTACGGAAAAGTTTATAATTCTGTGATCGGTGCGGGTGTGACGATCGGCAAGGGTGCAGTGGTGCGTGATTCCATTATTATGAAGAATACTGAGATCGGTGAGAACACGGTGGTCAACAAGGCGATCATTGCCGAGAACTGTGTGATCGGCTTTGAGTGCGAGCTTGGCGTGGGCGAGGAAGTGCCGAACGTGAAGTTCCCTAAGATTTATACGGATGGACTAGTGACGATCGGCGAAGATTCGGTGGTGCCGAGCAATATTAAGATCGGAAAGAACACCGCGATTTCCGGCGGCACGACATTGGATGATTACCCGAGCGGTATCCTAAAGAGCGGTGAAAGTATTATTAAGGCAGGTGACTTGAAATGAGAGCGATAGGAATTATTTTGGCCGGGGGCAATTCCAGCCGGATGCGTGAACTGTCAAACAAACGTGCGATTGCGGCGATGCCTGTTGCCGGCAGCTATAGGGGGATTGACTTTGTACTTAGCAATATGTCGAACTCCCATATCCAGAAGGTAGCGGTGCTGACCCAGTATAATTCCCGCTCCTTAAACGAGCACCTGAGCTCGTCGAAATGGTGGGATTTCGGAAGAAAACAGGGCGGTCTGTACGTGTTCAACCCGACGATCACGGCGGACAATGGTTTTTGGTATCGCGGCACTGCGGATGCGATCGCGCAGAATCTTACTTTCCTGCGCAACAGCCATGAGCCGTATGTGGTGATTGCGTCCGGCGACGGCGTTTACAAGCTGGATTACAATAAGCTTCTGGAATATCATATCGAGAAGAAGGCGGATATCACTATTGTGACAAAGGCGATGGACAGCGATGAGGACTGCACACGCTTTGGTGTGGTGCAGACGGACGAGGACGGGCGCATTACGCGCTTCCAGGAAAAGCCGCTTGTAGTGGCATCGAACCTGATCTCGACCGGCGTTTATGTTATTCGCAGAAGACAGTTGATTGAGATGATTGAGAAGGCAATGGAGGAAGACCGCACAGACTTTGTAAAGGACGTACTCGTTCGCTACATAGATTTGAAGAGAATCTATTCCTACGAGATGACGGACTACTGGAGCAATATTGCAAGTGTGGAATCCTACTACAAAACAAATATGGATTTCCTCAAGAAGGATATCCGCGATTATTTCTTCAAGCAGTATCCGGATGTATACTCCAAGATCGACGATCTTCCGCCGGCGAAGTACAATCCGGGCGCGGTTGTGAAAAACAGCCTCGTTTCAAGCGGCTGTATTATCAACGGTGTAGTGGAGAATTCTGTGCTGTTTAAAGAGGTTTATGTTGGCAATAACTGTACAATTAAGAATTCGATTATCTTAAATGATGTTCATATTGGCGACAATACCTATATTGAGAACTGTATTGTGGAGAGCCGTGATACGATCCGGGCGAACACGACTCATATTGGTGAGAATGGCGAGATCAAGGTTGTAGTCGAGAAGAACGAGAGATATGGCTTTTAAATAAGTTACAGGAAAAGCAGGTTATTTATGATGAGAAAGGTTTAATAAATATAAGTGTTAAGATGTATATATTCAAGAGAGGTTTTCCCGACTCCGGAAGCAGAAGACCGGAGCCAGGGGAATCTTAAAGGGGGTACATAAAGCATGCAAATAACCGATGTACGTGTACGCAAGGTGACTAAAGAGGGGAAGATGAAGGCAGTCGTTTCCATCACGTTTGACGATGAGTTTGTAGTACACGATATTAAAGTAATTGAAGGGGAAAAGGGACTCTTTATCGCAATGCCAAGCCGCAGATCAGTGGATAATGAGTACCGCGATATCGCGCATCCGATCAATCCTGAAACGAGGGAAAGGATTCAGAAACTGATTCTCCAGAAATATGAAGAAAATGGCATTCATGGAACAGTACAGGAACGGGAGCAGTTTGAATATTGAAGAGATATCCAGCCACAACTTTTAGGTGGCTGGATTTTTTTAAAAAGTAGTCTCGCGGGCGGGGAGAAAAAATCTCCTCTACTCGATTATATCAAAAATCTTATTTCCACTCTGGAATGCAGAAAATACCTCAGAAAATATCAAAATTCGAGAAGAATTCTGATAAATTTTCAGATAAATTGCTTGCAAAATGAAAAATAATCTGTTATAATATAATTAAACAAAATTCCGGTTTTTTAATTATCTTATAATTTCCACCTAATTTTTAGGAAAGGCAGACTATGGAGGTATCAGTATGGAGGGAAAATTATTCGAGAAAAATATGTCGCTGTCAGAGATGGACGCAGTGTTGGAACACTTTCTGACGAAGGAGAGTTCAGCGGTACGGATTTTGGTGGATATTCCGCTGACTGAGGAAGAGTACATTCAGCTTTCGCAAAAACTTATCAGCACAAAACGGAATATGGAAAATATGCAGCGTTATCGTATCAGTATGCTGTTAGCCTGGGCATATTCGCTCTATTATGGCAAGGCGGAGAGCAGGGAGTACTGTGAGATGATGAGTAGACTGGATGAGCTGCCACAGTATTTTACAAGGCAGTTCTTTCAAATTTGTAGCAGGACATTTGAAGAGTTTGGATTAAATACATATTTTTCAGAAATTTGCAGTAAACAGCAGCTATGCGGGATGATGGTTGCACAGGCGGGAATATCGGAGCAGATGGCACCGGGGTTTTGCAGACTTTTGGAGGAATTGATCGAGGGGAAGTCCATAAGAGAGGCGATGGACGAGATGGAAAGTACGAACAATGAGCATTTGGAGGGTGTGGCAAGTTCCTCAAGTTATTATTTTCTTGAAAATCTTCTCCTCTCCGCAAAGGACGTGATGCGCGATTGCCAGAGCGGTGATTTTACTGAGCCGCAGATCCGCGAGAAATATAATATTACATCGACCAGACTGATTCATATTTGCTGGTGTTGGGTACAGGAGCGGAATGCCTGTGCATAGGGCGGATAAAAGAGATGGGACATAGGAAAATCAGAGAAGTAAACTGACAAAAATGAAAGGGCTGATCGGAGTTGAAAAATAAAAATGAAAGTGCCGCACGGAGCGATGAAAATTCCCCGTGCGGCTACTTTTTTGTGCATAGACAGATCAATTTTTATTCAGGGTTCTTTGTGTAATCGCAGCACGCTTACTGAGTACATCGGTGCTGTATAGTTAAATTGGCGGCTCACCCCTTCAAGTTCCATACTCTGCAGGGTAACAACCTCTTTTTTTCCAAGGATATTGTCATCCCCAAGGCTTGAACCCGCCACAAGATCGAGAGAGGCAATGTCTGCAATTTTTTCCGCGTTTAAGTCGATGGCAAAGGTTTTTGGCAGCCCTGTGACATTGACCAGTTTGATAATGATATCACCGCTCTCATCCGTGCTTACCACCTGGTAGCTCTCTGCATTTGTGGTTTCTGGCAGATTGTAGTCCACATAGAGTTCATTGTCGATGTAGCATTTTACATTTGTATCCGTCACAACAATGCGCAGTGCGTAAGGTTTGCCAACCTCAATCTTGCAATTTTTTACTGTTCCGTTTAATTGACCGGATTTCGCGCCCGCTTCCACTTGTTGGAGGCAGGAGAGCGTATTGCCCCACCCGCCGATATTCCAGAAGAAATTATTATCTGCCCCGCGCACAGCAAACGGGATCAAAAATCCTTCCTGACCACCGTTTTTGGTTGCGGTCAATTCATAAGTATAATTTGTCCATTCCGTTTCTCCAAAGTATGCGGCACTTCCTGTATTGCCAAAGCGTCCGGTATCAGTTATGGAGGAGGACTGTAAGAGCGCGCCATCTTTTACCGCCCAGTTGCCGTCGGACGGCGTGATCCAGCGCACGCCGAAATTTTCATCGGAGAAATTATCCTCCGCCAAAACTTCGCCCGTTGCATTATCGGTAATTTTAATATCGTCAAAGGTCGCCGAAGTGTTCCATGTCCCTATACCGATCCTGCCGGAAAGGGTGATATCCTCAATATCCGCCCCAGTCAATGTGGAGAAGAGCAGCGCGCTTCCCGCATTTTTTGCAAAGATCTGCTGCACATAGTAGTTGACGGAGCAGGTGGAAGTAGTATTGTTAAACCAGATTAAATCCGGTGCCCAGTGGGTTGCGGTCAGGTTGCCAAAAAGAGGCGCGTAGGCTGCCATCTTTACAATATCCCCGTTGCGCTCTAACCCTGTCATGTACGCCGCCTCAGAAAGTGCCGCGTTCAAAGTATTTGACTGTGCTGCGTACTCGCCAAGAAAGACATTGATGCCGCCGCCAAATTTTGTTTCGGTCATCTGCTTTGCATCGCGGCTGTAATTTTTTTCATCGTAATAGTCCACATGATGATAGAACCAGGATGGAGAATTATAGTAGTGATGATCGGTCGCGCCCGCAAAATCATTGATTGTTTTATCCGGATGTTCAGAGAGCCAGCGCGCAGCATATTCATAGGAAGCCATATAGTCCACACCGGAATCCCCGTCGTCCAGACCTGCGGAGAACATCAGTTCGATTCCATCATAGAGTGCGGGATTTTCTTTTTTTGCCTTTTCAAAAGCATCCACAAATGCCTCGTAATGGCGGAAGAAATTATTGCCCCACTGTTCGTTGCCGATACCAATGTATTTTAGGGCAAATGGTTCTTTATGTCCCATTGCTGCGCGCACCGCGCCCCATTTGGTGGAGGCATCGCCCAGACAGAATTCCACAAGATCGAGTGCGTCCTGCACATACTGTTCAAATTCTTCTGTGCCGACATCCGGTCCTAATCCTGGTCCCTGTCCCATACAGCCGAGCCCGCAGTTGATCACCGGAACGCCGATCGCCCCGATGTCTTCGGCAAGCAGGAAATATTCATAAAAGCCAAGTCCGTAGGACATATAGGATGGATATTTGTCGTTTGTTGCGCGCTCGTCCGTCCAGATATTTTGCCCCTGTCTGCGCGCCGCCACATCGCCGTAAGTACCGTTAAAGAGCAGTGGTTCACCGTCCGGACCCACGCCGATAGAATCCTTCCAGTCGTAGGCAGTCTCAAGCGTCGCGCCCTCGATCACACAGCCGCCCGGAAAGCGCAGGAAGGCGGGGGAGAGTGCCTCCAGCTTTTCGGCGAGATCCCTGCGCAGACCATTTTCGCGTCCTTTGTAAGTATCCTTTGGAAACAGGGAAACCATATCGATGGCAGCGGAGCCAGCGTCAATAGTTACATTCAGGGAAAGATTTTTTGAAATGCTTGAGGATGCACTAAGCGTAAGCTCGTATTTTTCCCACTCTGAACTTACTGTATTGATTGACCCCTCGGCAATCACTTCATCGCCAAACATAAGGCTTACATGGATGGCTCCCGTATACCCGTTAAGTCCGCGCGCATAGATGGAAAATAAATATTCCTCCCCCTCTTTTACTGCCATGCCGTCAAGGAAACCAGAATTGGCAATGCCCGCCGCACTCTCGGAGGTATTTTCTAATACCATGTAGTTTGGATTATTTGCATTTAGATAGCCTTTTTCGTCGTTCTTAATTACAGTCGCGCTAATCTCGCCGACATCCTTCCAGGCGTGTTTTTCATTGCCCGCCGCAAGATTTGTAAATTCAAAAGAGCGGTTTTGTACAAGTTCTGCATACAGCCCGCCGTCCGCCGCGAAATTGATATCCTCAATAAAAATACCGTAGAGCATATCGCTTATCTCGTGTACTGGTGCGGTCGCATCAATGCCCAAGGTGTAATTGCTCTTTGCTGTGTCATAGGAGGAAACGGCGGCTGGTTCGCCGTAGATCGTCGGGATGGTGGGTGTTGGCGAAGGGTCAGGTTTCTCTGTCGGAGCGGAGGTGAGTGTTGGTGTAGGAGTTGATTCTGCAATGGTTATCTCCGGGGTTGGGGAGGCGGGAAGACTGGCTGCCTCAGTCGGAGAAATTTTTGAAGAATCTGTTGGGGAAGGGTCAATAGTCTGATGGGAGTCCTTTCCACAGCCTATCAATGAGAGGGCAAGTAAGCTCACACAAGCAAGCGCAGCCGCGTGCCTATTGTTTTTGTGCGGTCTCGCCATCCCCACTTTTGATACTGGATTTTGTAGTGTGGTTTTTTTCATCATAGACCTCATTTCTTTTTGAAATATGTAAAATATTTTAGAAAACTATAAAATAATTATAGAAGACGGGAGAATAAATGTCAAGGAAATATCCGAGAAATTCCAGAGAAAAACATAAAAAATATTGTCTGGGATTTCTTTTAAATCCATCTTGAAAACTTTGCCAAAATCATATAGAATAAGGGAAAAATATAAACGGAAAGGGCAAAGGAAAATGAAAAAACTGCTTAGCTTCCTGAAGGATTACAAAAAGGAGAGTATTCTAGCACCTTTGTTTAAGATGTTAGAGGCACTCTTTGAACTCTTCGTTCCCCTTGTGATGAAAAAAATCATTGATGTGGGGATCGCAAATAAGGATACGCCCTATATTGTCCGGATGTGTCTTTTGATGGTGGCACTCGGCATTATCGGGTTAGTCTGCTCGCTGACGGCGCAGTTTTTTGCGGCGAAGGCGGCAGTCGGCTGCTCAACAAAACTGCGGCACGCATTGTTTGCGCATATCCAGGGACTGACTTACACAGAGATTGACGATCTTGGCACTTCAACAATGATCACGCGCATGACGAGCGATATCAATCAGGTACAGTCCGGCATCAATATGGTGCTGCGCCTGTTTATGCGCTCACCATTTATTGTGTTCGGTGCGATGATTATGGCATTTACGATCGATGTGAAGGCGGCACTTGTTTTTGTTGTGACTATTCCTGTACTCTCAGTGATTGTATTTGGTATTATGATGATTACCATGCCGATGTTTAAGAAGGTACAAAAGGGGCTTGACCGGGTACTGGGAAAAACTCGTGAGAATTTAACAGGTGTGCGTGTGATCCGCGCGTTTGCCAAAGAGCAGGAGGAGATCAAAGAATTTGGCGAGGGGAATGAGGCACTGACGAAGTTACAGATGAGTGTTGGACGAATCTCTGCATTAACCAACCCTCTAACCTATATTGTGGTCAACCTCTCGATTGCGGCACTTATCTGGATTGGCGCACTGCGCGTAGATGTGGGAATTATTACGCAGGGTGCGGTGATCGCGCTGGTCAATTATATGTCACAGATCCTTGTGGAGCTGGTCAAGCTTGCAAATTTAATTGTCACAATCACAAAGGCACTTGCCTGTGCAGGACGTATCGAGAAAGTATTTGAAATTGTGCCGGGAATGGTATACGGCGATGTGGCAGAATATAAAAAGAAGCAGTCGGCACTTGAGGAAAAGATATCGGGGAAAAAAGATGCCGCACCCGTCTATGCGGTGGAATTTCGAAATGTCGGTCTGACCTATCGCGGTGCGGGTGCAGAATCGCTGGTGGGGCTGAATCTGAAAGTGAAGCCGGGAGAGACCATCGGGATCATCGGCGGTACAGGTTCGGGCAAAACCTCCGTGATTAATTTGATTCCGCGCTACTATGATGCGACGGAGGGCGAAGTCCTGGTGGATGGGATCAATGTAAAGGACTATCCGATGGAGGCACTGCGCGATAAGATCGGTATGGTTATGCAAAAGGCAGTGCTTTTTAAGGGGACGATCCGTGAAAATCTTCTCTGGGGAAGATCGGACGCGACGGACGAGGAGATGTTTGAGGCACTTGAAATTGCGCAGGCAAAGGAATTTGTGGAGACAAAGGATGGCAGGCTTTCCGCGCCGATCACGCAGGGCGGCAAGAATCTTTCAGGCGGACAGAAACAGCGTCTGACGATCGCGCGCGCACTGGTGCGAAAACCGGAAATTTTGGTATTGGATGACAGTGCATCCGCACTCGACTATGCGACGGACGCAAAACTGCGTCGCGCATTGCGGGAGATGAAGGAAAAGCTGACAGTGTTTATTGTGTCGCAGCGCGCGGCTTCCATTATGCACGCCGATCAGATTGTAGTGCTTGATGACGGGCGTGTTGCAGGGATTGGCAAACATGAGGAACTCTTAGTAAACTGTGAGGTTTATAAAGAAATTTATTACTCACAATTTAAGAAAGAAGAGGGGAAGGGGGCGTAAGAAGAAAAATGAAAAAGGAAAAAAATATAAATCAAAACTACTCGGCGACCAGAGGGACAATGGGAAAGGTGCTGCGCTATATTCGCCGCTACTTATTTTTTGTTATACTCTCTATTCTGTGTGCGGCGATCACTGTGGCACTTACGCTCTATGTGCCGATTTTGACCGGTGATGCGATCGATTATATTATTGATAAGGGATTGGTAAATTTTGATCCTGTGCTTTCGATTGTAAAAAAGATTGTGGTAGTTGTCCTGCTTACAGCAGTATCCCAGTGGCTGATGAATGTGAGCAACAATCAGATTGCCTACCATGTAATTCACGATATCAGACGCGAGGCATTTCACAAAATTGAAATCCTCCCGCTCAAATACATTGACGGGCATTCTTACGGCGAGGTAGTCAGCCGTGTGATCGCGGATGTTGACCAGTTTTCCGACGGTCTTTTAATGGGATTTACGCAGCTTTTTACCGGCGTGATCACTATCCTTGGAACGCTTCTGTTTATGATTTCGCTGAACGGCAAAATTACGCTGGTTGTTGTGCTGGTTACGCCGGTATCACTTTTTGTAGCGGCATTTATCGCAAAGAAAACCTACTCGATGTTTAAGCTTCAGTCCGAGACGCGCGGTGAGCAGACTGCACTGATTGACGAGATGATCGGAAATCAGAAGGTGGTGCAGGCATTTGGGCAGGAGGATGAAGTCCTCGCGCGTTTTGACGAGATTAACAACAGACTTGAGAAATGTTCGCTCAAGGCGATTTTCTTTTCCTCAACCACAAACCCGGCAACGCGTTTTGTCAACAGTTTAGTTTATACCGGTGTGGGCTTGACGGGTGCGATTTCTGCGATCTCCGGCGGCATTACCGTCGGGCAGCTCTCGTGTTTTTTAAGTTATGCAAACCAGTATACCAAGCCGTTTAATGAAATTTCGGGTGTTGTGACCGAATTGCAGAACGCGCTCGCCTGCGCAGCGCGTATCTTTGAATTGATTGAGAAAAAACCTCAGGTTCCGGAAGCAGAAAATGCTGTAGTCTTAGAGGATGTGGATGGCAAGGTTGCACTAGACAATGTTTATTTTTCCTATACGCCAAAACAGAAATTAATTCAGAATTTTAATCTTTTTGTAAGACCGGGACAGCGCGTGGCGATTGTCGGACCGACGGGCTGCGGCAAGACGACGGTAATCAATCTGCTAATGCGTTTTTATGACGTAAATTCCGGCAGTATCAAAGTGAATGGCACCGATATCCGCGAGGCGACGCGCGCAAGTCTGCGCACAAGTTTTGGTATGGTGCTTCAGGAAACTTGGCTCAAGGCGGGAACTATTAGGGAAAATTTGACGATGGGAAAGCCTGCCGCCAGCGAGGAAGAAATTATTGCAGCGGCGAAGGCAGCGCACGCGCACAGTTTTATCAAGCGTCTGCCGCAAGGGTATGACACTGTGATCGGCGAGGATGGCGGAAGTTTATCACAGGGGCAAAAGCAGCTTTTATGTATTGCGCGCGTAATGCTCTGTCTGCCTCCAATGCTTATTTTGGATGAGGCGACCTCCTCGATCGATACGCGCACAGAATTAAAGATCCAGAATGCATTTGCAAAGATGATGGAGGGGCGCACAAGCTTTATTGTCGCGCATCGCCTATCAACAATTCAGACGGCGGATATTATTCTTGTGATGAAAGACGGAAATATTATTGAGCAGGGAAATCATGAGACACTGCTTAAACAGGGCGGCTTCTACGCAAACCTTTATAATAGCCAATTCGTGCAGTAGAGTAATGAAAAATT
>CAJUCG010000075.1 GCA_910585065.1 uncultured Lachnospiraceae bacterium | reverse complement strand
GAAAGCGGCGGTTATGGGCGCATTATCCCCTGCTATATGGGCGGGGCTGCTGGTGCGGATCTGCGAAGATGTCTGCCGGATTTTGTCACTGCTACACTTCTTGAGGGAATGCGGGCATTTGACCGGATGCTGCCAGGATTTGCCGACGAGGAAGCTGTATTTTCCGGGGTGGAAATGCGCACTTCCTCCCCGGTGCGCATTCTAAGAAATGAGCATTTTGAGAGTAGTATTTCAGGGATTTATCCCTGCGGTGAGGGCGCGGGCTACGCGGGCGGCATTATGAGTGCAGCGGTGGATGGCATCAAGGTATTTGAGGCGATCGCAGCGCGTTTAAGTGCATAACTAGATGAAGAAGAGAGGCTTTATATGCTAGAAAAAAAATATCGCGAGTGCTTGAGAGAGAAGGGGAGGATTGTGATAAAGATAGGTTCCTCGTCCCTGACGCACCCGGAAACCGGCAAGATTAATCTTGAGAAAATGGAGCGTTTAGTGCGGGTGCTGACCGATCTGCAAAACCAGGGAAAGGAGGTAGTGTTAGTGTCTTCCGGCGCGATTGCGGCGGGGAGGAAAACTTTGCAGATCGAAAAACGTCCCGAAGAAAAATCGGTAAAGCAAGCGTGTGCAGCCGTCGGACAGGCCAGGCTGATGATGCTCTATCAGAAATTATTTGCGGAATATAACCAGTTGACCGCGCAAATTCTTTTGACAAAATATACGATGATCAATGATGTCAGCCGGGAAAATGCCAAAAATACCTTTCGGGAACTTGCCAGGATGAAGGTAATTCCGATTGTGAATGAGAATGATACCGTATCCACCGACGAGATTGAATTCGGTGACAATGATACGCTCTCCGCACTGGTTGCGGCACTAATTGGCGCGGATCTTTTGATCCTGCTCTCGGATATTGACGGACTGTATACGGATGATCCAAGGAAAAATGCGGATGCGGGGCGAATTTTTTTTGTTCCCGCGATTACTGAGGAAATTCTTGCCATGGGCAAGGGAGCAGGGACAGATATTGGGACGGGAGGAATGTCTTCAAAAATCACGGCGGCACAGATTGCAGTCGGGTGCGGTGCGGATATGGTGATTGCAAACGGAGAAAATATTGGAAATATAAGGGAAATAATAGAAGGCGAGCGCGTCGGAACTCTGTTTCCTGCGCATCGGGCAAAAAATTTTAAGCTGGAGGATTATCTTTACACTGCGCAGTATCCAAGGCAGTAAGGTGATCCAGAAAAGGAGGGCTTTATGGACGAGCAAAAAATCAAGCGCATCAATGCACTGTATCATAAATCAAAAGGCGAGGGACTGACGGAGGAGGAAAAAGCGGAGCAGAAGGCACTGCGTGAAGAATATCTCGCTGCCATTCGCGCAAGCTTGCGGGGAACTTTAGACAATATTTCGATTGTGGAAGCGGACGGAAGCATTACCGCGCTGTCAAAGGAAAATTAGAGAGCGATGGAGGGGGAAAAGGATCGGATAAGGGCGCGGATAAAGGAGCAAAGACGCGCGCTAGGGCAGCGGGAGAGGGAGAAAATGGCAGAATCCATTAAGGGAGAAATTCTGCGCATGAAAGAATTTAGGGAATGCCACCTTTTTTTCACCTATATTTCCCATGATATGGAAGTTCCGACAATGGGGATTATGCGGGCAGCTTTTGATGATGGAAAGGTTGTTGCCGCGCCAAAAGTGGTGGGGAAGGGAAGGATGGAGTTTTATTTATTGGAGTCGGTTGACTCTTTATCACCGGGGGCGTTTGGGATTTTGGAGCCGCAGGGGGGAAGAGTACTTACCCCAAAGATGGGACAGACCTTCCTCCTGCTTCCGGGACTGGCATTTACAAGGCAGGGGGACAGATTGGGCTACGGGGGAGGCTACTATGATCGATATTTAGAGGCGTACCAGGAGAGCTTTCTTGCTGCCCCCGCTTATCCCTTCTCTGTGCTTGACCATCTGCCCATACAGGCGCACGATATCCGCGCACACGCGCTGGTATTGCCGGGGGAAGTTATCTATACAAAAATGTAAAATTGAGGGAGGAAATATGATAAGAGAGATTACCGAGATGGGAAAATGTGCGAGGGAGGCATCCCGCGTGTGCGCACTGCTTGACGGGGCAAAGAAAAATGAAGTCCTTCTTTCGGCGGCAGAACAGCTAGAACAAAACTGTGAACTTATCCTTTCCGCGAATGCTGCGGATGTTTTGGCGGCGCGCGAAAGGGGAGTGAATGAGATTATGATTGATCGTCTCTCACTAACAAAAGCGCGCATCTGTGCGATGGCGAATGGTCTGCGCCAGGTAGCGGAATTAAAAGATCCGGTCGGAGAACTTATTTCTATGGAACGCCGCCCGAACGGTCTTGAGATCGCCAACCGCCGCGTTCCGCTAGGGGTGATCGGCATGATCTATGAGTCCCGCCCAAATGTAACAACGGATGCGTTCGGACTTTGCTTTAAGGCGGGAAACGCAGTGATTTTAAAGGGGGGCAGTGATGCTATCCGCTCAAATATTGCCATCGCGAATATACTGCGCACCGCGCTTAGCCGCTGTGGATTAACGGAGGATATTTTACAGATAGTGGAGGAGGTAAGCCGCGAGACTACGGCAAAATTGATGTGCCTTAATAAGTATATTGATGTGCTGATTCCACGCGGGGGCGCAGGTTTGATCCGGGCAGTAAAAGAGAACAGCACTGTTCCTGTCATTGAGACAGGCACGGGAAACTGCCATATCTATGTGGACGAGTCAGCGGATTTTGAGATGGCTCTCTCCATCATTGACAATGCGAAGACCAGCCGTCTAAGTGTCTGCAATGCCTGCGAATCATTAGTGGTACATGAAAAGATTGCGGGGGAGTTTCTGCCGCTTTTGTATGCGCGTCTTGACGCAAAGGGGATCACAATGCGCGCGGATGAGAGGGCACGGGAAGTATGTAAAGGGATGGAACCGGCGCAGGAGGAAGATTTTTTTAAAGAGTATCTCGACCGGTTGATTTCGATTAAAGTAGTTTCCGATATCGGGGAGGCAATCGAGCATATTAATCTTTACAATACTGGGCATTCGGAAGCCATCGTAACAAAGGATTATGCCAATGCGATGCGGTTTTTAAATGAGATAGATGCATCTGCAGTTTATGTCAACGCATCCACGCGTTTTACGGACGGTGAGGAATTTGGCTTTGGGGCGGAAATTGGAATCAGCACCCAAAAGCTCCACGCGCGGGGACCGATGGGATTAAAGGCATTGACCACAACAAAATATATAGTGTTTGGAAATGGACAGATTCGGGAATAGAGGAAAAAGAACAAAATCCAAAGGGGATTGAAAATTCAGGAAAAAAATAGTATAATAAGTAAAAGTCGGTGTCGCGGCGCGTTTACGCTGCCAGAATGGGTATACCTTGGAAGGGGATGGTTGCATGGGAAAACTATTTGCCGGAGAAAAGGAAAAGCTAATTGCAGTCTGTATTTCGGGAATTGATGAGTACACGCAGAACGGCTATGTGGATACACTTACAAAACTGGTGGATCCATTTGGGTATAAATTGCTCTTTTTTACCACGTTTTCGTCAACCTGTATGTCCGATGCTTTTCTGGATGGGGAAAGGAATATTTTTTCTCTGATAAACTATAAGCTTTTGGACGGGCTGGTTATTTTTGCTGAGACAATCAAAGACAGTGCAGTTGAACAGAAGATTGTAGCCGCAGCGCGGGCGGCAGGAGTTTTTGTGATCTCGGTTGACCATCCAATGGAAGGCTGCTACAATATTCTGTTTGATTATCGGGCAGCGATGGAAAAACTGGTGCGCCATGTGGTGGAAGAACAGAATTTGCCCCGGATTGAGTATATGGGCGGCATTCCGGGCGACCCCGTTTCACAGGAACACCTGGAAATCTTTTGTGCGGTAATGGAAGAAAATGGAAGATGTGTGGAGCCATCGCAGATTCATTATGGATATTTTTGGTCGGAGCCGACGGAGAAGGTGATGGATGAGATTCTTAAAAGACCGCGCCAGGAAATCCCGGATGCCATTATCTGTGCCAATGATGCGATGGCACTTGTGGTCTGCAAAAAGCTGCGCGATGCGGGGCTAAGCGTTCCGGAGGATGTGGCGGTAACTGGTTTTGACGGAATTAAGGAGACCAGTTATCACTCCCCGAAACTGACGACGGCGGTGATGGGAGCTGAAGTGATTGGAAAGCAGATCTTTGATATTTTTGCCAAGCTTTTTGAGTATGGCAAGGCAAAGACCACCTATCTGCTTCCGTTTACCATGATCTTTAGCGAGAGCAGCGGATGCTATCACGACGGGGAGGACACCGCCCGAAGCACGATTGTGCAGGAACTCTACACCAAGATAGACGAGAATCATTATATGACCAACCGTATGGTAATGATGATGGCGGAACTTTCCGCGTGCAATACTGCGGCGGATGTGCGTGACAGCCTCAAGGCATTTATTCCTAATATGCTTGCCTGGAAGAGCTGGGTGTGTATAATTGATGAGTATTTAAAAGATTGTCCGAAAGTTGAAGATATCTTGAATGCTCCGGAGAGTGGCGGCTATACAAAGCGCGTGAATTGTATGCTGCGCCGCGACGGCTGGGAGTATGAGGAAAATATTGTTTTTTCAAGGGAAGAGATTTTGCCGGATCTCAAAAAAGATTTGTTGCTTTGCGGCAAGATACTGATTGTGCCGCTACACGTTCTGGAAAAGACCATCGGTTATTTCGCGGTAAGCTACGCGCCCGGCAAGATCGAATTTCACCAGATGCAAAATTTTGTCAATACGCTAAGCTGTGAGCTGGCGGCAGTCAAAGTGCGGTTAGAGCAAAGGACAATGGTGGAAAAATTTAAAAATCAGTCCATTCATGACGCGCTGACCGGCATTTTAAATCGCCGTGGCTTTTTTGAGAGACTGCGCGAAAGCTACGGGCAGAGTATGAAGAGCGGCGGAAAATTCGCCCTGATCTCCATTGATATGGACGGATTAAAATATATCAATGATACCTTTGGACACGGTGAGGGCGATGTGGCGATCTGCTTTACTGCGAACGCGCTGACCAAGGTCTGCGGAAAAGAGTTTTTCTGTGCCCGCACCGGGGGTGATGAATTTATGGCGGCGGGCGTGGTCGAGGAAGAGTGCGCGAACACCTTTGAAAATCGCCTCCAAAAAGAATTTGATGAGTACAATATCGCACATCCCTATCAGGTTGGGTTCAGTATGGGGATGATCTACGCAGTTGTGGTACATAATCTTCCCGCCGCAGAATTTATCCGTATGGCTGATGAGCGTATGTATATACAGAAAAAAGAACATCGACAGCGGGAAGGATATCGGGGAAGGTAAAGCTTTTTATAGGGAATCACCAAAAAATTTTTCTATGACTTGTACAATTCCATCCTCATCGTTTGTGGCAGTAATATAATCAGCCCGCTCGCGCACACTCTTTTGAGCGTTTTTCATCGCGACACCAAGTCCCGCATATTCGATCATGGACAGATCGTTAAAGCCGTCGCCGCAGCACACGGTTTCCTCGCGGGTTAGAGAGAGTGCGGCAAGCAGTTTCTCTAGAGATTTGGCCTTGTCCACACCGGGAGGCATAAGCTCAAGGAAATATGGTTCAGAACGGTAGATACTTAAACTCTGACCAAATTGTTTTTGTAATCGACGTTCAACCTCGGCAAGATATTCCGGCGCGCCGGTCATCAAGCATTTGTTGACGGGAAAGTTGATATAATTTGGAAAATCTTTGACGCGGCGAATGGCAATGCCATTGATGCGCGCCTCCAACTCCATATACGGATCGATCGGCGTGGCGGCAATTACTTCCTCCCCCTCGTAGGAGATAAGCCCAATGCCGTATCCTACTGCGGCACGGTAGATCTCAGGGATCAGATTATTTGGAAGAATCTGTTCAAATATGATTTCTCCGGTGCCGCAATTTGTAATTTTCGCGCCGTTGAAGGAGAGAACAAAATTGTTAAACTCAGCGAGGGAGAGTGCGTTCGCTGCCATCCGTGTTCCGGGGGTCGGCCGTCCGGAGGCAATGGCTACGCGCACGCCATGCTTTTGGATGGTGCAGAGTGCCTGCCTTGTGGCAGACGTAATTTCTTTTTTGGAATTGGTTAATGTTCCGTCAATATCAAGAACCAACATTTTATACTTCATAAAAATCTCCATTTCTGTTTAAAAATCCGCCTCCATCATACAGGAAAAAATTTCATTTGTAAAGAGTTTTTTACAGCGAATATTTCCCCTATACAAATCATACTGTAACATAGAGCCATAGTTAAAACAACTGGCGCAGCAACAGGTTTTGTATACGGAGGGGATCAATATGGCATTGGAGGCATATACTCGCAGCGGGACGGATGTGGTGAGGGAACTGCAAAGTAGCAGGAATGAAGGCTTGTCCGCAAAAGAGGCGGCAAAGCGTCTAAACCGATATGGAAAAAATGAGTTTATCCAAAAAAAGAAAAAAAGCTTTCTTAGACGTTTTTTTGAGCAATTTGAAGATTTTATGATCCTTGTATTGATTGCGGCAGCCTTTATTTCCTTTGCGGCTTCCGTGATTGAGGGAAATACAGATTTTACTGACCCGGTAATTATTCTTGCCATTGTTATTCTAAATGCAATTCTTGGCGTGGCACAGGAGGAAAAGGCAGAAAAATCTCTGGAGGCATTAAAAAAGATTTCCGCGCCGACAGCCATCGTTTACCGGGATGGGGTGCGCGCAGAGATTGCGGCGGGGAAATTGGTGCCGGGCGATATTATTGAAGTGGAAGCTGGAGGCTATGTTCCAGCGGATGCAAGACTTTTGGAGAGTGTGCAGTTAAAAGTAGATGAATCCGCACTTACGGGGGAGTCGCTGCCCGTCAAAAAATCGGCAGACAAAGTTTTTACTGCGGGAACGCTGCTGGCAGAGCGTACAAATATGATTTATTCCACAAGTATTGTTACGAACGGACACGCACTCGCTGTGGTAACAGAAACGGGAATGCATACGGAGGTCGGGAAGATTGCCGATATGATCTTGAATGATGAAACTCCACAGACCCCTCTTCAAAAGCGTTTGGCAGTGACCGGAAAGTGGCTTGGCATCGCTGCGCTTTTGATCTGCATTGTGATCTTTGCTATGGGAGTGGTGCAGGGACGCGGTCTTTTCGATATGTTTATGACAAGCGTAAGCCTTGCGGTAGCTGCACTTCCTGAAGCCCTCCCCGGAATGGTGACGATTATGCTCTCGCTGGGCGTACAGCGCATGGCGGCGAAAAATGCGGTGGTAAAGCGTCTGCCTGCTGTGGAAACTTTGGGGAGCGCGACCTGGATCTGCTCGGATAAAACCGGAACATTAACACAAAACGAGATGAGTGTTGTGCGTGTGTGTGACAGTCAAAGTATACTTTCACCACAGTCAGAACGCGCAAAAAAAATCTGTATTGCAGCGGCACTCTGCTGTAATGTGCAGGAACAGAAAGAGCGCGGAAAAAGAAAATATTATGGGGAAGCAACAGAACTTGCCATTGTGCGCTTCCTAGAAAAAGAAAATGTTTCCTATGAAAAAATGCTTGCTGCTGCTCCGCGCATATTTGAGATTCCTTTTGATTCGGTCAGAAAGCGGATGACCACCGTACATAATTTGGAAAAGGGAAATTTTTCCATCACTAAGGGCGCACCGGATATCCTGCTTTCCCGCTGTGCCTACTATGAGAAAGACAAGAAGGTCCTGCCGATGACGGAGCAGGTACGCGAGGAAATCCGGCGGCAAAACCGCCTTTTAAGCGGGCAGGCACTGCGCGTTCTGGCTGTGGCATACCGTGTGCAGCAGGAGAAAGAAGGTGCGTATTCAGGTGAAAAATGGGAACAAAATCTTGTATTTTACGGTTTGCTAGGTCTGATGGATCCTCCGAGAAAAGAGGCGGCAGTCTGTGTAAAAACTTGTAGGGAAGCGGGGATTGTCCCTGTGATGATCACCGGAGATCATGTGATGACTGCCTGTGCTATCGCGCGCGAGGTGGGAATTTTGGCAAACGAGAATGAAAAGGCAGTTACGGGCGCGGAGCTGGATGCAATGAACGAGGAGGAATTGGCGGAAAAGATTAAAGACTATCGTGTATTTGCGCGCGTTTCGCCAGAACATAAGGTCCGCATTGTGAAAGCCCTGCAAAAATCCGGGGAGATTGTCGCAATGACGGGCGACGGCGTAAATGATGCTCCGGCACTAAAGGCAGCGGATATCGGCTGCGCGATGGGGGAGGGTGGCACGGATGTCGCGAAAAATGCGGCGGATATGGTGCTGATGGACGACAATTTTGCCACGATCGTGGAGGCAGTGCGCGAGGGGCGCGGGATCTATGACAATATCCGAAAATCCATCCATTTTTTGCTTTCCTGCAATATTGGAGAGATTATCACGATTTTTGCGGCGATCCTCTGCCGTATGCCTTCCCCGCTTGCCGCCGTACAGCTTTTGTGGGTTAATCTGGTAACGGACTCACTTCCAGCGATCGCTCTCGGTGTGGAAGATCCGGAGGAAGGAATTATGAAGCGTCCTCCTATCCCGCCAAAAAAAGGAATTTTTTCTGATGGACTGGTCGCGCAGATTATTTTAGAAGGTGCCATGATCGGAATGCTGGCGATGACGGCCTATCTGATTGGCGGTTCCTCCTATGCCTTTGCCGTACTCTCGCTCTCCCAGCTTTTTCACGCCTTTAATATGCGAAGCCGACGCTCGCTTTTTCAGATTGGATTTTTCAGCAATATAAAAATGGTTGTGGCATTTTTAGTCTGTAGCTTTTTGCAGGCGGCTGTTTTAACTATCCCCGCGTTAGCAAAAATCTTCCAGGTAGTACCGCTTGGGCTGACTGGCTGGGGAATTGTGCTTGGACTTTCTTTTATGCCAATTGTACTTTGTGAGCTTCAAAAATGGATATTTGCAGAAAAGAAAAAATAAAACCATCTTTTTATCAGAAAAGACATTGTATTTGCTTCCCGGAATCATTATAATGTCGAAAAACCATGGGGAGGCAAGTATTATGGAGGTCAGTAAAAGTAAAATGCGCTGGCTGTGGGAGAATATGAAAGGATATCGCGCCCTGTATATCTTAGGGATTTTTGGCACGATCCTCTACAATGTCTTACAGCTAACGGTGCCAGTTTTCTCGGAAAAGATTGTGGATCTGTTCCTGACTGGCGAGGATGCGGCAGAAAATCTGTTGACAAAGAGGAATCTGTTAATCGGATTGATTGTGGGGATGGTGCTTGTAACATTTTTGCGTACCATTGTTGTGTACGCAACCTGCATTAATTTCGAGTATGTTTCACAGAATGTACTCTACCGCATCCGCAATTTCCTGTTTGCTAAAATTGAGCATCAGGATATGAGGTTTTATGACAATTATCGGACGGGTGATCTGATGACGCGTCTGACGGGTGATCTGGATGCGGTGCGCCATATGATCGCTTGGGTGATCCGCATGATTGTCGAGAGTTTTTCGCTGATGTTTGCTGCGGCGGTGTATTTTTTCTATATGGATTGGCGGCTTGCACTCGCGCTGCTTGCGATCGCTCCGTTTATCTTTATTATTATCGTGTGCTTTCGCAACCGCGTCGCACCGATGCACGCACTTCTGCGCGAAAAGCTTTCTATGATGAATACAGCGGCGCAGGAGAATATTGCCGGAAACCGCGTAGTCAAGGCATTTGCCAGAGAAGAGTACGAGAAAGAAAAATTTGATGAGCGCAACCGTGAATATTCGGAAACAAATAAAAAGACAGCTTTTGTCTGGCTGCATTTTTATCCGTATGTCGAGACCTTTGCCAATCTTTTGCCGGTTGTTCTGCTCCTTGTCGGCGGTATCTTTCTCATTAACGATCAGCTTACCATGGGGCAGTATGTGGCGTTCTCCGGTCTTACCTGGGCACTCGCCAATCCGATGCGAAATCTGGGCGGAATTATGAATGAATTTCAGCGTTTTTCGGCAGCGTCGAAAAAAGTGATGGAGATCTATTATTCTGAGCCTACGATTGTGGACGCGCCGCAGCCAGTGGAGGCGAAGGAGCATCTGGGCGGAAAAATTGAATTTCGGGATGTTTCCTTTTCCTATGAACACCGTCCGGTACTGCACCATATCAGTTTCACCGCCAATCCGGGGGAGACGATCGCGATTATGGGGGAAACCGGCTGCGGAAAAACTTCGCTGATACAGTTGATCCCGCGGTTTTATGATCCGACCGAGGGGGAAGTATTTGTGGACGGCGTGGACGTTAGGGAGTACAAACTACACGATCTGCGAAAAAATATCGGGCTTGCTACACAGGATGTTTTACTCTACTCTGATACGATCGACGGGAATATTGCCTATGGCGACAGTTCCATGTCTCAGGAGAGAGTGCGCCGCTTTGCGGGCTACTCGGCAGCGGAGGAATTTATTTTAAAAATGCCGGAGGGGTATGACACTATTGTTGGGGAGCGCGGTGTTGGGCTTTCCGGCGGGCAGAAGCAGCGCATTTCGCTTGCGCGTGCCATGGCAATTAAGCCATCCATCCTGATTTTGGACGACACGACTTCGGCGGTGGATCTGGAGACGGAAAAGCATATTCAGGACGCGCTTGAACATTTGGAATTTACTTGTACAAAGATTATTATTGCGCAGCGGATCTCCTCGACAAGAAAGGCGGACAAGATCCTGGTATTAAAGGAAGGAAAAATCGAGGAGGAAGGCACGCATGAGGAACTGATTGCAAAGAAAGGATACTACTACGAGCTGGTAAAACTTCAGGGCGGCGAGGAGCTGCTTGCGGCACAGCAAATTAGAGCTTTGGAAGGGGGCGTGCAGCATGGCTAGAAATACATTTAAGGAAGATGAGGTTCTAGAAACACCTTTTGACTTTCATCATCTTCTCCGCGCGTCAGTGTATGTAAAGAAATATGTAAAGCGGATGGTGTTAGCACTTGTGATCAGTGCGCTTGCCGCTGTGACTGGGCTTTTAAACCCAATTATTGTACAGAGGGCACTCGATGTGGCGATCCCAAACAAGGACACAAAGCAGCTTGTCGCACTTGTATTGCTGCTTGTTGTCACTTACGCGATCAGCATTACTTTTTCTGCCATCCGCTCACGCATTATGACCGTGGTCGGGCAGAGCATTATCTTTGATATCCGCAAGGATTTGTTTGCACATTTACAAAAATTACCATTTCAGTATTATGATGATCGCCCGCATGGAAAAATTATGATCCGCGTGGTCAATTACGTTAATTCCGTTTCGGATATGCTCTCAAACGGGCTGATCAACGTGATCCTTGAGATGCTGAATATGGTTTTCATCGTGATTTTCATGCTGATTGTGGATATCAAACTTTCGCTTGTTGTATTTGCTGGTGTTCCGGTGCTTGCAGCAGTGCTGCGCTATATTAAGAGTCATCAGAGAAAAGCATGGCAGCAGGTTTCAAACAAGAATTCCAATTTAAATGCCTATTTGCAGGAAAATATTACCGGCGCACGCATCACGCAGATTTTTGCGCGCGAGGAAGAGAACGCCGAGATTTTTGAAACCCTTTCCGGAAAATGCAGGGACGCATGGATGGGTGCGGTCAAATATTCGAACCTTGTCTGGCCAGCCATCGATGATATTGCTGTGGTGGTGCGCGCAGCGATCTTTGCTGTGGGGCTTTTGGTACTGGGACCTGCAAAAGTCTCCGTTGGCACGATTGTGGCAATCAGTTCCTATGCATCCAGATTTTGGCAGCCAATTATGAACCTTGGCAATATTTTTAATAATTTTATCAATAATATTGCGTATCTGGAGCGAATTTTTGAAACAATGGACGAGCCAGTTACCGTTGACGATGCGCCGAATGCCGGGGAACTGCCGAAAATTAAGGGCAAGGTGACATTTGAAGATGTATGTTTTGGTTATGAGGAGGGGCAGCATGTCCTTGACCATGTTTCCTTTACAGTAAATCCTGGTGAGAGCGTGGCACTTGTGGGACCAACCGGAGCCGGGAAGAGTACGATTGTCAATCTTCTCTCGCGCTTTTACAATGTCAATTCAGGGCGGGTTTTAATCGATGATGTGGATGTTGCGGGGGTAACGCTTCATTCACTGCGCTCACAAATGGGGATTATGCTTCAGGACAGCTTTATTTTCAGCGGGACGATCGAGGATAATATTCGCTACGGAAAACTTGATGCGACCTTAGAGGAAATTCGTGAGGCAAGCCGCGTTGTATGTGCGGACAGTTTTATCGAGGGGATGAAGGACGGATACCGGACGGAAGTCAAAGAGCGCGGTTCACTGCTCTCGCAGGGACAGAGGCAGCTTATCAGCTTCGCCCGCACACTGCTTTCCGACCCGGCGATCTTAGTGCTTGACGAGGCGACCTCAAGTATTGATGTGCAGACGGAAAAGGCATTGCAGCAGGGATTAAACGCGATGTTAAAAGGGCGCACTTCATTTATTATCGCGCACCGGCTCTCGACTATTAAGAACTGCAATAAAATTATGTATATCTCGGACGGCGGAATCAAGGAGTGTGGGACGCATGAGGAATTGATGGCGAAAAAGGGAGCGTACTATAAACTGTACACCGCGCAGATGAGCGAACTTGGCAATATGGAAAAAGGAGCATAAAAAATGGAGTAGGGAGGCGGCTAATTACCGTCTCCTACTCGATCGGGGAAAAATTTTTCTAGTTCTGAAACCGCAAGGTTTTTGAACATTGTGATTTTTTTCTTTTGGTGGTGTTAAGATAGACGAAATTTGAGATCTGTGATATACTGGCATAAAACAAAAAATAAGTTGCCCCTGACATTTCTGAAACAGAAAGGAGATCTTTATGCAGGATTACAGTGAACAAAATAAAAAAGCCTGGGAGTACAACGCCTATGATTTCTGGGTGAGGGAAATAGGTACACCCAAACACCGAGCAGAAAAAATCAAGGCGAACCCGGTGGGAGAGCTGAAAAAATATGCGGCATATTTTGAAGCTTATCAGGGAATTAAAATTGCCAATATCTGTGGTTCCTGCGGAAAAAAAGCGGTTCCTCTTGCTGTGCTGGGCGCGGAAGTGACGGTATTTGATATCTCGCAGGACAATCGGCGATACGCGCTTGAACTTGCGACAGCGGCGGGAGTTTCGCTTGATTATGTGG
>CAJUCG010000074.1 GCA_910585065.1 uncultured Lachnospiraceae bacterium | reverse complement strand
TGTGCCAAAGCCTGCCTCCTCCGCGCACCACCGCGTTGTCTTTACCAAGCAGATGCTAAAGGAAAATTACACCATCTTAGCTCCGCAGATGTCGCCGATTCATTTCCAATTTTTGGAACCTGCACTGCGTGCCACAGGCTTAAACCTGGTGATTTTGCCGAAAAACAACAAGGCGGCTGTAGATGTTGGTCTAAAATATGTAAATAATGATGCGTGCTATCCGTCGCTGATTGTTGTCGGTCAATTTATGGAAGCACTGCTCTCCGGAAAATATGATCTTGACCGCACGGCGATCGCCATCACACAGACGGGCGGCGGCTGCCGCGCAACCAACTATATCGGATTTATCCGGCGCGCGCTGCAAAAGGCGGGAATGGGGCAGATCCCCGTGATCTCCGTCAGCGCGCTCGAAAAGAGTCCGGGCTTTAAACTGACTCTGCCGCGCCTTACCCGCGCGATGCAAGCGTTAGTTTACGGCGATCTGTTTATGCGTGTTCTCTATGCGACCAGACCTTATGAACAAATTCCCGGCTCCGCAAACGCGCTGTATGAAAAATGGGTAGAAATCTGCAAAACATCCGTGCAGAATGGAAAACTTAAGGAATTTAAGCGCAATCTGCACGGCATTGTGGAGGATTTTGACAAGCTCGCGCTGATTCCGGGGCTGGTAAAACCAAAGGTTGGTGTAGTAGGGGAAATTTTAGTAAAATTTTTGCCAGCAGCAAATAATTATTTAGTGGATCTTTTGGAGGCTGAGGGCGCGCAGGCCGTAGTTCCGGATATGTTGGACTTTTTTATGTACGGCAGTTACGACGCAGAATTTAAGGCGAGATATCTGGGGAAAAGCAAGGTGGATGCGAGGATAAACAAGACAGTGATCTCGATTATGGAATATTTCCGAAAGGAGGCGCGCCTCGCACTGCGCGGGAGCAATCGCTTTGAGGAAATGCCGACGATCTACCAGCTCGCTGAGTATGCTGACCCCATTGTTTCCATTGGAAATCAGACAGGGGAAGGATGGTTTCTAACCGGAGAAATGATCGAATTGATTCACTCCGGAGTGAAGAATATTGTATGCGCGCAGCCGTTTGCCTGTCTGCCAAATCATATTGTCGGCAAGGGAGTAATCAAGGAACTGCGAAGGCAGTATCCGGATTCCAATATTGTCGCGGTGGACTATGATCCAGGTGCAAGCGAGGTAAACCAACTAAACCGAATTAAGTTAATGTTGGCAACGGCAAATAAAAACCTGCTCTAAGATAATTTGAGAAAATGCCGATGTAGAATTTGAATATTCAAAACAAATTGGTCATCTTATAAATTATATGCTATGTGATATGGCAGAACTCCGGAGGAGAAGCTAAATAAAAAGTTATCCGGTGCTAATTTGAAAAAAGCCAGCAGATTTTTTTATCCGCTGGCTTTTTTCATCCCCCAAATACTTTTTACTTTACTACAATATTATAAATTCTTCCCTTTACAAAAATTTCCTTTACCACATTCTTTCCGTCAAGCAGTCCTGCTATCGTTTTATCTGCCATTACCTTCTGCCTTGCAATATCCTGTGTATCTTCCGAGCCAATTTTTATGGTTGCCCTTACCTTTCCGTTTATTTGGACAGCGATCTCCACCTCATCCTCCACCGTCTTTTCTTCCTTATATTCCGGCCATGCCTGCTGGTACACTCTGCCCTCTCCTCCGATTATCTGCCAAAGTTCCTCACACATATGCGGAGCCACTGGACTTAAAAGCAGGATCAGGGTAGAAAATTCCCCTTTTGTCACCTTGCCAGCTTTGTAAAATTCATTGACCAGACTCATCATTGCCGCAATTGCAGTGTTAAATTTTAACGCCTCAAAATCCAGGCTGACTTTCTTGATGGTCTGATGCATTTTCGTTTCCATCTGCGCGCTGTAGCCCTCACCGTCTGCCAAGTTATCCTGCAATTTCCACACGCGGTCAAGGAAACGGCGGCAGCCGCGCACACCCTCCTGTGACCAGGAAGCACTTAAATCAAACGCGCCGATAAACATTTCATAAGTGCGCAGTGTATCCGCACCAAATTCTGCTATAATTTCGTCCGGGTTGACCACATTGCCGCGTGATTTGCTCATTTTCTCACCGTTCTCCCCTAAAATCATCCCGTGGGAAGTGCGTTTTTTGTATGGCTCATCCGTCGGCACTAACCCCTCATCGTAAAGGAATTTATGCCAGAAGCGCGAGTAGAGCAAATGCAGTGTGGTATGCTCCATACCACCATTATACCAATCCACCGGAAGCCAGTACTTTAATGCTTCTTTCCCGGCAAATTCCTCCTTATTTTTCGGGTCGATATAGCGCAGGAAATACCAGGAAGATCCCGCCCACTGTGGCATTGTATCGGACTCGCGTTTTGCCGGATCACCGCAGCAAGGGCAGGTCGTATTTAACCAATCCGTCATTGCAGCAAGCGGGGATTCCCCGTTGTCCGTCGGCATATAGCTGTCCACCTCCGGCAGCATCAGCGGCAATTCGCTCTCTGGCAACGGCACATAGCCGCATTTTTCACAATGCACAATTGGGATCGGCTCACCCCAGTAACGCTGGCGGGAAAATACCCAGTCGCGCAGTTTGAAATTTACCTTTTGCTTGCCGATTCCTTTTTCCGAGAGCCACGCGATAATTTTTTCCTTTGCCTCCTTTACTTCCAGTCCGTCAAGGAAATCCGAATTAACCAATTTTCCAGCTGCCACATCTGTAAATGCTGCTTCCTGCACATTGCCGCCCGCCACAACCTCACCGATCGGCAGATCGAATTTTTTCGCGAACTCCCAGTCGCGCTCATCATGTGCTGGTACTGCCATGATCGCGCCCGTGCCGTAAGTCATCAGTACATAATCGGAAATCCAGATAGGAATTTGCTTTCCATTTACTGGATTTATCGCTCTAATTTTGCCAAGCAAAACGCCGGTCTTCTCCTTTGCCAGCTCTGTGCGCTCAAAGTCAGATTTTTTTGCCGCCTGCTCACGGTACGCCGCCACTTCCTCATAATTTGCAATCTCTTCGCGATATTTCTCAATCAGCGGATGCTCCGGAGAAATGACCATGTAGGTGGCACCAAATAAAGTATCGGGACGGGTGGTAAAAATTCGCAGTGTATCTTCTCTGTCCGCAAGTTTAAAGTCCACCTCCGCGCCAATAGAACGCCCAATCCAGTTTCTCTGGGATATCTTGACAGGCTCAATATAATCCACATGATCAAGCCCCTCCAACAGTTTATCTGCGTACTCGGTGATCTTTAACATCCATTGGCTCTTTACCTTGCGCACTACCTCGCCGCCGCAACGCTCGCATTTTCCATTTACCACTTCCTCGTTCGCAAGACCGACTTTACAGGAAGTACACCAGTTAATCGGCATCTGCGTCTTGTACGCCAAACCTTTTTTAAAAAGTTTTAAGAAAATCCACTGCGTCCATTTATAATACTTTGGATCGGTCGTATTTACCTCGCGGCTCCAGTCAAAGGAGTAGCCAAGTGCCCTCAGCTGCGCTTTAAAATGCTCCACATTATTCTCCGTGACAATCCTAGGGTGAATATGATTTTTGATTGCATAATTTTCTGTCGGCAGCCCAAATGCATCCCAGCCCATCGGAAACAAAACATTGTATCCCTGCATTCTGCGCTTTCTTGAGATAATGTCAAGTGCAGTGTACGGTCTTGGATGCCCAACATGCAGTCCCTGCCCGGACGGATACGGAAACTCTACCAGCGCGTAGTATTTCGGCTTGGTGTAATCTTCCCCCACTTTAAATGCTTCCTCCTTATCCCAAATCTCCTGCCATTTCTTTTCAATGTCTTTCGGTAAATATGCTGTACCCATCGCCTTACTCCTTTCTTAATGATTAGTTTCGCATCCGCCCTTCTAGGCGCATCCCTGCACAAAAAAAGACTTCATCTCTTTCCAGAGACGAAGTCTGCTTCGCGGTACCACTCTAGTTCATGCGCAGTGCGCACACCCTCTGCTTCTTGTAACGGAGAAATCCGCCGGAACCTATCTGCATCTGCTCTTCAATTCCGGGACTCCAAGGCGAGTTCAATCTTTCACACCCACGGCTTCACACCAGCCAGCCGCTCTCTGTAAGGGTATCCGGATCTACTGCTCCTCTTCGCTGTCTTTTTCCCGACAAAAAATGTCGGTTTGATTTCTTCTGATTTTAACGCAAAATCGGGAGATTTGTCAAGTATTTTTCCCATTCTTTTCAAAATTTACTCAAAGAATCTTTTATGTTTTATTTTATCTTTTGCTGCTTGTTATTTTTTCATCAAACACGTTTAACGTCGCCTTTATCTCCCAGAATTTTACAAACAGCAATATTTGAGTATCCAATATATCGAAATACCGCCTTGATTTTTATGTAATTTCCACAAAAATACTTTAAAATACCATCCTGATAATTGACACAATGCATAAATCATGCTATATTTATAACAGTGATGTTACATTCAAAAAGCAATAGTTTTTTTCCCCTTCTTATTGCTTGAAAACACATCATAAAAAGAAAAACTTGAGGAGGTTTTTTTATGAAATTAAAGAAATTGATGGGCATGGCTCTGGTTTCTTCCCTTGCAATCAGTTCTCTTGCTGCGTGCGGGGATAAGGAAACGAATTCTAAGACGACACCGACACCGCAACCAACCGCAACCACAGCACCGACAAATACTACTGCACCAACTCCGACACCGGAGCCAACACCAACACCTACCACTGCACCGACGGAAGTACCAAAAGATCCGAATTTGGTATTTTCCTACGATGCATCAGAAAGATCCCAGGCACTGTATTTCCAGGACAGAGGCGGTGCAAGAGCAAGATGGATCAATACTGATGGACATGACAGCAAAGAATGCTTCTCAATTATCGGGCGTACTGACAGCTGGCATGGTGTATCACTCACAATTCCTAGTGAATGCATCGGCAAAGTTCTCCATGTTTCCTACTGGGCAAAACATGAAGTTGGAGAGCCGATTATGATCTCCGCTACCCTGCAGGTTACCAAGCCGGACGGCAACAGCGGCTGGCCGGAACGCGCTAACAATGATGCGGTTCCATCCGGCGAATGGGTATTGATTGAGAATGATGTTCCTGTCTATGCAGATGTTACCAGCCCAATTCTTTGCTGGGAGGCAACCGACACCAACGATTTCTGTATTGATGATGTGATGATCACCATTGTAGAAGGCGCGACAGCAGAAGCACAGTACCAGGATCTAGTTGTTGACAAGCCTGATATGTCCACCGTGGAGAGCATCTCCCTTACCTTTAACGACGACAATCTTTTCTTTGGAAATCGCGGCGACGGCACTGCTGCCATTGTTTCCGGCGGACATGACGACGATTTTGCAATGCAGGTAACAGGGCGTACTGCAACATGGAATGGTGCGGAAGTTGATCTTTCAGACTACAACCTTGCAGGCCGCACAGTCAATATCTCCTACTGGGTTAAAGTGGAAGAGGCAACGGAAGTAAATGTCACCCTTCAGGAAGATACCTCCGACGGCGCGGACACCGCTTATAACCGCCTTGCAAGTTCCGGCGATCTGACTCCTGGCGAGTGGACACAGGTAACGGGTACGATTGAGGTCGGCGCAAATACTGTAAAGCCAATCCTCTATTTTGAGTCCCCTTCCGAGACAGCAAGCTTTACCGTGGATGAAGTAGTGATTTCCTTTAGTGCCGCTGCTGCTGCACCACTTGAGGATATCTCCCTCACCTTTAACGACGACAATCTTTTCTTTGGAAATCGCGGCGATGGAACTGCTGCTATTGTTTCTGGCGGACACGACGATGACTTCGCAATGCAGGTAACAGGACGTACTTCTTCTTGGAACGGCGCACAGGTTGATTTTTCCGATTATAACCTTGCAGGAAAGACCATAAATATCTCTTACTGGGTTAAAGTAGAGGAAGCAACCGAAGTAAATGTTACCCTTCAGGAAGACACTGCGGACGGCGGTGATACAGCTTACAACCGCGTTGCAAGTTCCGGCGAACTGGCTCCTGGTGAGTGGACACAGGTAACAGGCACAATTACCGTTGGCGAGAACACTGTAAAACCGATTCTCTATTTTGAGTCCCCTTCCGATACCGCAAGCTTTACGGTGGATGAAGTGGTGATCTCTTTTAACTAATTACGCTTTCTCATAATCTTTTCATCCTAAAAAAGAAAACTGCACCTAACGGTGCAGTTTTCTTTTTACAGCAATTTTTCTTCTACCGGACAGCCCCCACCGCATATTCTGTAAAAATGAGAAAAATCGGGGGATTTTCCATGCCGGAATCCAATAAAAAAGATTTGTTTTATGCCACTGCAAAAACTGTCTTTCTCTGCGCCTGCTTCTTCCTTTTGTTTGCCGCGCTCTTCACTTACATACCAAAAGCTGTCGACACCATCAGTAATACCATCTCCGAAAAAAAACTGCCGATCTATTGTGTCAAGACGGATAAACCTCAGATTGCACTTAGTTTTGATGCCGCGTGGGGAAATGAAGATACTACACGCATCCTGGAAATTCTTGCCAAACACGATGTACATGTAACTTTTTTTATGACTGGCGGCTGGATGAACAAATATCCGGACGATGTCAAAGCCATCCTTGCCGAAGGGCATGACCTTGGCAACCACAGCCAGAACCACAAACAAATGTCCACACTTTCCCTTGCTGAATGCAAAGAGGAATTAACTGCACCACATGACTACATCAAAGAATTAACTGGTGAAGAAATGATTCTTTTTCGTCCTCCTTACGGTGACTATAACGACACAGTTATCCAGGCAGCAGATGAATGCGGCTACTATGCCATTCAATGGGATGTGGATTCCCTGGACTGGAAAGACTACGGTGTGGACTCCATTATCAAGACAGTGACACAGCACAAACACCTTGGCGATGGTTCAATTATTTTAATGCACAATGGTGCAAAATACACTGCGGACGCACTGGACTCAGTAATCACTATCCTAAAGGAAAAAGGCTATGAATTTGTCCCGATCTCCGAACTGATCATACGGGAAAATTTTGAAATTGACCATGAGGGAAGACAGTACAGTAAATAAAATACTATTTAAAAACAATATACTACTCAACAAAAAAATAAGGCAAGCACAAAATACTCAATATGCTTGTCTTATTTTTCTGATTAGTTCTAATAAAAATATACTCTTAAACTTCGCATTCCAGCATACCTGCATCCAATTCCTGCGCAAAAGAACCTTCGGGCTTTCTGTCATACTTTTTCCCCCCTTCTCATATATTTTATCAAAACATTCCTCCTGGAACAAAAATTACAGCCGCCCAACCGCGCGGCAGATCGTGAGGTATCCCATTGCAAACGAAAATTTTGGTTCTCCGCAAAAACCGGCTGCTTATCGGGCTTTTTCTGCTTATCGCGGCCGCCCTGCTCGTATTTTTGCTCTCCCGCATAAGTGAGCCATCTTCCTCCAATAACAATCCTAACCGCGGCAGTTCCGGCAACGTCAACAGCGGTTCTGCCTATGACCATTCCAGCCAAGATGTTGTCAGTCACGGCACTTCGGATCGTACGGTCGAAAATTTCTATCAATCCGATGCTACATACCGCGCCGGGGTCTATACCTGCGGCATTTCACTTAACGATACGGTTTTAAGTCTTGAAGTCGTCCTTGACAAGGACCATATTAACTCGATCCGGCTTATCAATCTGGAAGAGTCCGTAGCAACCATGTACCCGCTTGTGGAGCCTGCCTTAAACGCGTTAGCCGAACAGTTAACCGGGGGAGTTATCCCGGAAGATGTGGTGTTGAGTGAAGACACCAAGTACACACAGCTTCTCCTGATGGAAGTGATCAATCAAACACTCGCCAAAGCAGCAATAGAGTAAATCAAATAGGGCAGCTACAAGATTCTGACTTTGTAGCTGCCCTATTTTTATTTTGTATATCCCCAGCCAAGAATGGTAAAATATTTCTCCGCTTCCTCCATCCTCACTTCCACAGTATGCTTCGCCGCTGCCTCACTGCGATATACAATCACTGCATTGCAATGGTTCCAGCCAACCTCGACCGGATCGATAATACGTGTCTGCACTCCGTCCACAAGGACTTGTACCTTTCCAAATTTTAGATCGCCGGAATCTTTGTACACCAACAATAAATCTCTGCAGGTAAGTGTTATGCGGTAAGGATTCTCCCCCGCACCGCCATGCATCCAATTTTCTGGAAATTCCGGGGTAGCAAAGGCATTTTCATTGCGTTCCACATACTGCAATTCATGGTCCGTTTGCCCAAAATCTCCGGGTTCCACCTCAATCCCCTCTTCTGCATCCGTTTTTGTAAACACCTTTAAGTTCTGGTAGGTGTTTCCATAAACCGGCGGTTTATCAATATCCAGTTCCTTCTCTTCCCCAGAAAAATTTAAGGATTCTTCCGCCCGTTTCCACAGGTAATCTAAGCAGTCCGCCATAATCCGATGTCCTTCGTTGCTCGGATGGTATAGATCATAAAAATACTGCCTTTTTGTAATTACGGGCTGCTTAGCATAAAACTGCAAAGTAACCGCCTCCTTCAAACTGAGCATCGGAAAATCATAGCACTCTCCGATTGGAATTAAGCGTTCCTGCAAATTTGAATCATCCATAAAAACGGAAAAAAGTAAGATCACTGCGGGATGTCCCGGTCCTGCCGCCGCCATCCGCGCAAGACTTTCAAAACATACCCCATTTGTCTCATCACCCGCATCATTTACCGCAAATTCAATAACAACAATATCCACATTCCCGCCCGCTTCATCTAAGATCTCCTTCTTATAGCGGCAGAGTCCAAGTTCGGAAGGTGTTCCGCCCACGCCCGCCTTAATAAAATGGACATTCGAGCCATCCCCCGCGCCAAAGCGCGCCCGAAATGCCTGATAGGAGCGGTACGCATAGCTGTTTGTCGCAATAGGCTTTGCCCCCGCCCCCTGCGTGATGGAACCGCCAATATACGCGAGTGTCACATCCTCCCCCGCACGCGCCTTCCTGATGGCAGATTTTAGCCGGCTTAAATTTCCTTCCTGGATAAACGAGCGGGCAATCATCTGCTGGTACGCCTCCGATTCAAAGTCCACGGGAGCATCTAAAATCAGCTCCGGCACTTGATAGCCGTCGTTCAAGTAAAAAGCGATTGTCATTTTTGCCGTCATATATTCAGGGAATTCCATATAGCAGGACGCAAGTACCGTATCAAGCGCATTCTCCGGATAATCCGACAATATAATTTCCACCTGTGTCCCATCAAGCGGCACTATAGCGTGATAATTTGTGCCGCCATAGCCCTCTTTTCCACGGCAATTTAAAGTAAATGCAATGTTTCTTCCAATATTTTCCTTTTCCTCCGCGATCGCTGCAATTCCAATACTGTATACATACTTGCGTAATCCCGCACAGGTCTGCAATTTTGTTGCCATCTCACCTGGCATATCCGGCATAATAGAGCTTAGCTTTGGTGCCACTCTCCCCTCCAAGAAACAGATCTCCGCATATTTTCCATCCTCGCGCAATCTTCCTTCAATTACATCGTCAAGCATTAAATACACTGCTGACCTCTTTTTTGTCGGGTCTTTCGGCGCACTCACTCCCCCCGCCATATTTATCATTCCCATAAATTCCTCCCCAACAGACAATAAGATAAAATATTTTGTCCGCCCTTTTTTCTTTAGTATAACCTGACCATCCCGCTCATGACTAGCGATTTTATGCGGCATTTCTCTCACTTTTTGCTTATTTTCAATTTTTCATCTTCCTTCTGATTTTTTTTCAGAACATAAAAATAGCTTGTCACCAGCACGATATCCGCGCCCACCCATGCCATAATCTCCGCAAAAAAAATCCCGTTCTCCCCCACAAGACGGGGCAGAATCAGCGCGGAAAGCGTGCGCATAAAAAATTCTGCAATGCCGGAGAGCATTGGCAGAAAGGTATTTCCCATTCCCTGCACTGCCGAGCGCGTGATATGCAGAAGGTATAGGATCGGCAAAAACAGGCTCATCACTGCTAAGTATCGGTACGCCACAGCCAGCGTCTGCGCAAATTTTTCCGGTTCTTCCTTAGAGATAAACGCGCCAAGAATTCCCTTTCCAAACAAAAGCATCGCCGCGGCGATGACAATGGAGGTAATCAGTGAAATCAGGACTGCCGAGCGCATTCCGCTCTTTATCCTGTCCATCCGTTTTGCCCCCGCATTCTGACCGACATAGGTCACCATTGCATAGCCGTAGGAAGTCGCCGCAATCTCAAGCAGACCGTACAGCTTGTTTGTTGCAGTAAATCCCGCAATAAAAATAATTCCAAAATCATTGACTACCATCTGTACAATCATGCCGCCAACCGCAATCACTGCATTTTGAAATGCCATCGGCAGACCAAAGAGCAAAAGTCTGCCCTTTTGTGCCGCCCGTCCCCAAAATACAAAATCTTTTCTGGTAAAAGAAAAAAATTCTCCGCCCACTTTGCGCATATGGGATAGACAATAAATACTTGAAACTATCTGCGCGATCAGTGTGGCTATTGCAGCACCAGCAATTCCTAAGCCAAAGCCTTTGACAAATAGAAAATCAAGCACAATATTGACTACAGCCGCCACTGCCATCGCAATTAGCGGTGTTCTTGCATCCCCCATCGAGCGCAGAATGCAGGCGAGCATATTGTAGAGCATCACAATGGGAACCCCGATAAAACAGATGCGCAGGTACAAAAGTGCGCCAGGAAGAATATCATCTGGCGTTTTTAAAACGAGAAGGAGAGGACGCACAAAAATCTGTCCGGCTACTAAGAGCAGAACGGAGAGCAGAACTGCCAGCACAGCGGAATCAGAAATGGTGCGGTGCAGATCTTTTTTTTGCCCTGCACCAAATTCCTGTGCCATACGGATAGCAAACCCTTGAGTAAAACCCTGTATTATGCCAAGCATCATCCAATTTGTCCACTCCGCTGCGCCCACTGCCGCGAGTGCATCCACTCCCAGAATTTTCCCAATCACTGCCGCATCGATCACGGTGTAGAGTTGTTGGAAAATATTCCCAGTCATCAGTGGCAATGCAAATAGTAAAATCAATTTGGCGGGCTTGCCTTTTGTCATATTTTTTGTATACGAAGCCATCAAAATCCCTTTCCCCCATGTCCTTTTCAAGGGCAGTCCGCTATACTCGTTCTCCTGCTTATGCCTCTTTTACATTCAACTGATATTTCGGACTTTTTAGCTCTTTTGCGATCAGCCAAAATGATACAGCCGCCGCCAATCCGTCCGCTATCGGTCCCGCATACAAAATTCCGTCAATACCGACGATCAACGGCAGCAGGACAATCAGCGGGAGCAGAAAAATAATCTGCCGTGTAAGGGATAAAAACATTCCCTTTAACGGTTTTCCAATTGCAGTAAAGCAATTGGAAGTTAGTGGCTGCAGGAAATTTAAAAAAGTAAAAAACAAAAACACGCGAAAATAATTAACCGAAAACGCGATGTACTCCTCCGAACCCTCCCCGAAAATTTTGATGATCGGACGCGGAAAGAGTTGGAAAAATGCAAAGGCAACCACGGAGATTGCAAATCCTATCGACACCGAAGTAATATACGCTTTTTTTACGCGCTCATATTTTTCTGCACCGTAATTATAGCTGATAATTGGCTGCAACCCCTGCGAGAGTCCAATAATAAATGAGAAATAGACCTGATTTACCTTTGAGATGATCCCTGCGCACGCAAGAGGCACTTCCTCTCCGTAATTTGACCGTCCGCCATAATAAGTCAGCGATTTATTCATTACCAGCTGCACTACCATCATTGCCAACTGGTTGCTGCACGGTGCCGCGCCAAGCGAGATTACACGCGCCAAATATTTTATATGCGGGCGCAGATGCTTTATCTTGACCGTGACAGTCCTACAGTGTGCCAGATAATACATTGCAAGAAATCCGGAGATATACTGTCCGATAATTGTCGCAAGTGCCGCTCCCGCCATGCCCATATTAAATTCAAATACAAAGAGCGCGTCCAAAACCGTGTTGATCACTGCGCCGACAATATTGCAGAGCATAGAGAAATTCGGGCTGCCATCCGCGCGGATCAAATGCCCGCCGCCGCTTGCAAAAATCAGCATAGGAAAGCCGATCGACGTGATACTAACATAGGTGTTCGCATAGCCCATAATGCTTTCCGGCGCACCAAAAAAGCTCAGCATTGGTGTCAGAAAAAACTGCGTGATAATCAATAGGAGCGTCCCTAGCGCGAGCATCCCCGTCATTGCATTGCCCATATAATAGACGGCTGTCTCGTCATCCCCCGCCCCTTTTGCCAGGTTAAACGCCGCAGCACCCCCGATCCCAAAAAGCAGCGCGATCGCAATACAGCAGGTCGAAAGTGGAAAGGCAATATTTGTCGCCGCATTTCCAAGTTCCCCGACACTGTTACCAATAAAATACTGATCAACAATATTGTAGAGCGCGCTGGTAAGCATCGCGACAATGCTCGGCACAGTAAATTTCATTAGAAGGCTGCCAATTGGCAGGATACCAAGCGGATTTTCTTTATGTTTCTCCTGTTCTTTCATAAATTAACTCCATTCCTTAACACATTTTTTCTTCGATAAACCGTACTGAAATAAAATTATAATAATTTTGCCCTTAACTCCTCCCCGCTCATCGCACTTAAATAAGCCGGCGGGATATCAAATAATGTCCTGGCACCAGCCCCGCCTTCCGCCGCCAATCGATGCGCTGCCCTCGCGCACGCCACTAGAACACTTGAGGTAAATTCCGGGTTTGAATCCAGTTTTAACTGATACTCAATCACATGCTGATTTTCCTTCTCCCACCCGGTCACACCGCTGCGAATCACAAAGCCGCCGTGCGGAATTTTGCTGTGATTTTTTAAAAGTTCCTCCTCGCTGATAAAATGCACCGTTGTATCATAGTCGGCAAAATAATTTGGCATTGTCTTGATCTCCTGCTCCACCTTAGCGGCATCCGCCCCCTCCTCAAGTACGACAAAACATTCTCTTGTATGCTTCTGTCTTGTGGTAAGCTCCGGATTCTCACCGGCGCGCACCGCGTCTAATGCCTCCCTGACCGGAACAGTATACTGCTTTGCATTTCTCACTCCCTCTACGCGTCTGATCGCGTCAGAATGCCCCTGGCTGACTCCTCTGCCCCAGAAGGTATAATCCCTTCCCTCCGGCAAAATAGCACCCGCATAGAGGCGATTTAGAGAAAACATTCCCGGATCC
>CAJUCG010000073.1 GCA_910585065.1 uncultured Lachnospiraceae bacterium | reverse complement strand
AATTATCCTGAGGAAATCCCAAGATTTAAAGATATCTTTTGGACAATTTTTATTGTATTAGATATTATATCAGAGAACATAGCATAGCATTTTAATTGAAAAATTTGCTATTTTTTTCAATTAAAATGCTATGTTTGAAACATGAAAAAGATAGTAAAATAAAGCCATACAAACGAAAAAGAAAAGAAAATCACGTTAGTACTAGCTTTGGTATGGACTTCCTAAACTGTTTGTAAGGTACTATCACTGTTTATGCTTTTTAGGACGGAATAAGATAGTATAAGCAGAGGAGGTTACATACAACATTCCAGATATTACCGATTTCAGCACTTGGTGATATTTGAGAAAAATTAGGCAGTTGCGAAATTTATAAAAGGGATTTTATACTGCTTGTATAAAATTTTTTTATTTGAATGCTTCTTGACCAGATTTTGCGCAAAATAAAAAACAAAGTTTAGGTAAGAAAAGCTGCAAAAGCTCAAATAAAGAAAGTTAATATTTATATAAGTTGCAAAATTTCGCAAATACCTATCATAAGGGGGGATACTTAAAATATAAAAAAAGTAACTTAAAAAAAATTAATAAGGAGGGAAATTATGTCAAAAAAAGTAATTGTATTTTTGTTGATGGTTTCTTTATTTTTAGTACAGCAAAGTTCTGTAAAAGGAATTGCCAATGATATACCAGATCAAACAACAGTTTCCAATATGACAGAGGAAGAATTAAATGAAATTCTTATGTTACGAGGTGCTTCAGAAGTATTTTTAAGTAAAATACCTGTACACGAAAAAAAAGCATTAGTCGAGTGTGGGGCAGATGGATTTCAAACAAAAAGCGAAATATATACAGTATCCGAACTATTGCCAGAAACACAAATAGTATCAAAAACAATCTCAGAAAAAGAACTATCTTTAGATATAACCACATCTCATATATTACTAGGAACACCGAATGCAATTGTATTTTTATATGTAACATATGAATGGAAAGACTTACCTTTATGGAGATTAACAGATTATATGTCTCTTACCTGGGATGATAATATTTTTTTACCATATGATGGTTCCACTCTTTTAGTAGATTATTTCACTTCATCGAACAATGAACTTCAATATACAAAAGAACACAATGAAACATATGACGCAAACAGTAATTCTGTAATATGGCAGATGGTACAACGGTACATCCTACTGTAATGAAAAGTGGATATGGATCCATTCGATTAAAAATAAAAGATGGTATAGATCACTTTGCTATTGATACAGTTTTTAGTTCAACATATGCCCATAGCATGGTTTTTGCAACACCAGGATTAAGTTTGTCAAATAGTGGTTTTGGAGTTTCGGTTACTCCATCAGTAAACGTAGATCAAAGAGGAATAACAAAACACTTTAATACTTCTTCTTTAAATACGTATTAATAATTTATTTCTTTTGCATGATACTTCTTCTTACTACATAAATTTTAGTATATGAAAAGAGGGGTATCATGCAATATTTAAAAATAAGACTATCTCAATCCTATTAATTGCAACACCAGTCAGTTCCCAGGAGTATTTTATGAAAAAACAAAATCGAATTATTTTTTCAAGCATCCTTATTTTTACACTGATTTTTATATTGTTTCCCTACATTGTTATTTTATGCTCAACACCTGCGGATAAGGATAAAAACGATTTGCTCTATACTGAAACATTGCCGGAGGATGAATTAGATCGTATGTTGGCAGATAGGGGAATCGAAACATCTATAATCGACGCTCTGCCAATATGGGAAAAGCAATATCTGCTTGATTGGAATGTGGATAGCGCGATTATGGAGAAAAAACCGGAAAGTCCGAAGGGAAAGTACAAAAAAATATCCGACGAGATTTTTTCTATGCAGGTCATTGTGGCACGTATCTGGGAAGAAAAGGAAGGAAATCCTTCTCCCATGTTTCGGGTGATTATCCCATATAGATGGGAAAAACTTCCCTTATGGACAGGAACGGATAATTTAACCTTTGTATTTGGAGATTCATGGCTTCCACAAGATGATTATAGACAGGTAAATTATATCCGAAAAAAAGAAAAGCTCAAACAAGCAGTCGCAGATAATGCATTTTCCCATTGGAATTCTGTGGGAATGGAATGGGAAGTTGATATAAAAAGAAGCTTTACAAACACACAAAAAGATGGTTATGTAGCAATTACACTGAGAAGACCTTACAATTTTGACAAAAATAAGAACGAGATTCTGGAAGTACAAGTCTGTTATACCCATAATATTATAACCCCTAATAGAGGAGCGAGTCTTGCAGGAAAAAGTATTAAACAAAGCAATAGTATATGGAAAAGATATTATTTAGTGAAAAGGCAATTTGAATTTTCAGCAAAAAAGAATTTCCCCGCTCCATAAATCAGATGGTCAATGGTAAGGTTAAATAATCTTTTCGTAAAAGGAACTCAAAATGAAAGATACCCGAAAAACTATTTTTTCTATTCTAAGTTTTATTGTTATTTTACTTATTGCACTGGTAGATTATACGTGGAATTTTACAGCTCGGCACTAGCAGTACTTTCAGTGGGACAAGAACCGGATATTCCGGCGAGGAAGATAGGGGAAACTGGTCAGCAAACTATCACTCTATCAATGGCACACTGCGAAAGAAAATTGATCCGGAAACAAAGTCCGGCACTCTGACTATCGAGATAATGGATAAGGAGGACAAAGAAATTTTTACTGCAACTTGTGATAAAACAGAATCCTTTGAAGTGGAAGTATCCGAAGAGGTTATTGTTAAGATAAAAGCAGAGCATCACAGTGGCTCTTTTTCGGTTCTCTCTAAATAGTATTAAAAAAATTGTCATTTTTGAAAACCAAGAATCAAGAAATGCTCACTTATCATTAAGTGAGCATTTCTTAAAGAACGCTACTGAAAAGAAATTTAAAAGTTCTTTTAATTCCTCAAGTAATAATGACGGAATATAATCTGCAATTTCTTCCAATGACATTTTACCTTTTCTTATTCTACAAGGATCATCAATTTATCATTTACAATCAAAGATACGATACAGCCTACTCCTGTCACACTTCCATTATACAAAAGAATACTCCTCTTTACAATAAAATCCGTATCAAATTTAGGGAAAATCAACAGATAAGTGCTTGAATACAGCAAAGGAATTTATTTCTGCGATCAATAACAAGAATAGGGATATTTCCACTTTCATAATATTAAGATTTTCTTACAACTTTTAATATTTTTTTAATAATTTGTACATATTTTAGACACATTTACAGGATATAATACTTTTTGGATAGTGAATAAACACTTTCTACTCCCACCCTATTATACTTCGGTATTTATTTACCCGAAAAAGCGCGGTCATTCCTACCGCGCTTTTTTCGTTGTATTTTCTGCAAATTTACCTCCCCTGTCTTTCCATCTCTCATCAAAGAACCCTTTTATTCTCTGATTTCTATCAAAAAACAGGGAATCGTCTGGTTGTACTTCCAAATTTTTACTTAATATTTTTGCAAATTTTATGTTATATTTGCCTGCTGTCCCCTTCCTTGTAAGAGTAAACAGATGTTATAATTTTACATTCCTCTTACGAAAATCTTAAAAATAAATTGAAATTTTATATTTCTGACACATTTTCGCCACATTTACAGGTTACTATAATAATGGATTGTGTGAATAACACTTTCTACTCCCACCCTATTATACTTCGGTAATTTGATTACCCGAGAAAGCACGGCCATTCCTGCCGTGCTTTTCTCGTTTTTGTTATAGTATTTTTTTATCAAATCACAAAAATCAAAACTCTTTTACTTAATTCTTAACACTTTAAAATAAAAAATCTTCCTCTGAAACTCCCCCCAACTACGCATACCGTCGCTTTTATGGGCATATAATTCATTAAATGTTTACATTGCGTGTGCGCAGAAAAGAGGGATCATGCGGGTACTACTTCGACGGATGATTTTATGTTTTGGCTGCATTTTCTGTCTGCTGATCACCATGGGTTGTGGCGAAAAAAGCAGCGAGATCACCAAAGTGAAAGATTTGGATTTCACTGTGGTGGAGGAAGCGGACATACCGGAGGAACTTCTCACCCTTATCAACAAAAAGAAGAAAAATACTTTCTGCCTGACCTACAAAAGTGAGAATGCTTGCTATATCTGCCAGGGCTTTGGCACACAGATGACCAGCGGCTACAGCATTACTGTCGAGGAACTTTTCCTTGGCACAAACGCAATCTACATAAAAAACACGCTCTTAGGACCGGGTAAGGATGAGCTGGTCACACAGAACGCTACACATCCATATATTGTTGTAAAAATTGAGCTGATGGACTACAATGTTGTGTTTGAGTAATGGAAAATATGCAGTGTACAACAAAATTTTCCACCCATATCATTAGATACTTTTTTGAGTATTCAACGATATGGGTGGAAAATTATTTACTGGAACACGCAGACCTGCCATCCCTTTTTTCTTATTTTCTTAGCGTCGGTTGGCGGGCTCAATATTCACCGATTTTCCACGGATTTTTACATTTTTCATTCCTTCCAACACCTCAGCCGCATATTCGCGCGGTACTTCAACAAAGGTATATTTATCAAACATATCAATGCTTCCAATCAATTTTCCCGGCATCCCGGTTTCGCCCGCAATTGCCCCAAGGATATCTCCTGGACGGATATTATTTTTCTTGCCAAGATTGATAAAGAGGCGCACCATACCCTCCTCCGCTCCAGTATCGCCAAACTCCTCGTACTCGCGCTTTAATTCCTCCGCATCCACGCCCTCACCCATCGCGAGCTTTAAAAATGCTGCTGCCATCTCAATTGTTGTGTACTCCGCCTCGTTTACACGGCTCTCAACCAATTCCTTCATGCGCGACAAATCTTCATTTTCTATCACTTCCTGCACATGGTCAAGGATCTTCTCCGCCTTTACGGACATTACATCGCCAAGGGATGGGACGGGCTGCAGTTTAATCTTTGTCCGGCAGTAGCGCATAATATCGCGCAACTTGTAAACCTCACGCCCAACTACCAGTGTGAACGCCCGTCCGGTGCGCCCCGCCCGCCCGGTACGCCCAATGCGGTGTACATAATACTCATCATCCTGCGGCACATCATAATTAAACACCGCCTCTACATCGTCCACGTCAATTCCGCGCGCTGCCACATCTGTAGCCACAAGAATATCCGTCTTCCCGCCGCGAAACGAATTCATTACACGGTCGCGCTGCTGCTGCTTTAAATCTCCGTGCAGCCCTTCCGCAAAATACCCGCGCGCCTGGAGTGCCGCGACCAATTCATCCACCTGACGCTTGGTATTGCAGAAAATCAAAGACAATTTCGGCGCATACATATCGAGCAGCCTGGTAAGTGCATCAAGCTTTGCCTTTGGGCGCACTTCATAGTAATACTGCTCAATTTTCGGAACAGTTAATTCCTTTTTTACCACACGGATATGCACGGCATTATGCTGATACATCCTCGCAATCTCCATGATCGGCTGCGGCATTGTTGCGGAGAATAAAAGAGTCTGCCTCTCACCGGGAACATCGCGAAGGATCGTTTCAATATCCTCGCGGAATCCCATATTCAACATTTCATCCGCCTCATCTAATGCTACAATCTTCACGTCATCAAATTTTACAGTTTTGCGGCGCATATGATCCATCACGCGCCCCGGCGTTCCAATGACAATCTGCGTTCCTGCTTTGAGTGCCTTGATCTGGCGCACAATCTCCTGTCCCCCATAGATCGGCACAATCTTGATCCCGTGCAAAAATTTTGCAAATTTATGCATCTCCTCGGATACCTGGATCGCCAGTTCCCTTGTCGGACACAGAATCACCGCCTGCAAAGATTTTTTCTTCGGGTCAATATTCTGCAAAATCGGCAGTCCAAATGCCACAGTCTTTCCCGTGCCGGTCTGCGCCTGCCCGATAATGTCCTGCCCCGAAAGTACCACCGGGATCGCCTGTGCCTGGATTGGTGTCATCTCCTCAAATCCCATTTCTGTCACAGCGCGCAGCAATGGCGACTGCAATTCCAACTCATCAAATCTCATAAAAATATCAATTCCTTTCTTTTTACAATACAATTCTCACAAAAGCATCAGTTTTTAATATAATTTCAATCATACACTACTAATCAGACAATAATGCGAGTATAATATATCATTAATCTTTCTGACCAGCGCGCAAAAACAGGAACCGCCCGAAACTTCCTTCGTGACAGTTCCTGTTTTCTATCTGTCTATGGCTGCTTATGAAAAAATAATTATACTGCAAAAAATCCCGGAATGCAACCAAAATTTATTTACTTTAGGAAAAATTTCCTTAGGAAAAATTTCCTTATATTGCCTCAATCCATATTTGACAAGCCCAAAAGAATATGCTAAAATAAATTTGCAAAGGAGATTTAAAAAATGTCTATATTCTTGCCTGATTACAATCATTGCACAGTCAATTTAGCCTGTTCCATTTTAGAAGAATTTGGCGCGAAACGTCCGGAACATAGAACCCTTGATGCGGCAGATCGCCTGCTTCAAACCAAACATCACAAAAATATTGTTCTTCTTGTACTTGATGCAATGGGACAATCCGTTCTTGAAGACCATCTCGCACCGAATGGTTTCTTTCGGCAGCATCTTATAACAGTTTACAGTTCTGTTTTTCCATCCACCACTGCTGCCGCCACCACCTCTCTTGACAGCGCGCTCTGTCCGTCAGAACATGGCTGGCTTGGCTGGAACTGCTATTTTTCAGAGATTGACCGCACAGTTACCGTGCTGCTCAACCGCGACGCAGCAACCGGTGAGTCCATTGCAGATTATCATGTTGCTAAAACTTATTGTCCATATAAAACCGTCCATGAACGCATCTGCGAAACAGGAGCGGCAGCATACTCTTCGATGCCCTATATAGCTCCCTACCCGCCAACTTTTTCAAAAGTCTGCGAGCGCGTACAAGAATTATGTGCCTTGGATGGACATAAATATATTTATGCTTATTGGGATGAGCCAGACAATACCATGCATGCCACCGGCTGCGATTCCAAACGTTCTCGCGATGTACTTTCTACGCTGGAGCAGGAAACGATAAATATGTGTCAAAAACTTGCAGGCACAAACACAATTCTTTTTATTACTGCAGATCATGGGCATATCAATTCAAAAAACCTAGTACTTACTGATTATCCCGATCTTATGGACTGTCTGCTTCGCCCGCCATTTATTGAGGCGCGCGCTACAGGTTTTTTCGTCAAACCGGACAATAAACAAAGATTCGAACGCATATTTCACGAAAATTTTGGCGATGCATTTCGGCTGATGACAAAATCAGAAGTAATTGCGAGCGGACTGTTTGGACCAGCCGTCAACGGCAGCCGACTCGAAAAAATGCTCGGTGATTACCTATCCGTTTCCGTCGGAGAGTTTTCCCTGTACGCAAATAATGAAAAGGCAATGCGCAATATCGGTACCCATGCTGGACTAACTGCAAAAGAAATGCAAATTCCACTGATTGGAATAGAATTGTAAATCTATTTTCCCCTAGCTTTTATTATTTTGCTGTTCTAACAGCCATACTTTTGTATAATGTACCAAATTTTCCATCAGTTCTAACTGCGCATCGGTACATCCTTTCAGCGATTTATCTATCTCGTTTATCAATCTTTGATATACTTTATTTTTTTTGGATGGAATAATCGCAAGAATCATCTCCGGGGTGGTTTCCAGCACCTCGGAAATATTTACTAAGACTTGCAGACTAAATAAGGTTTTGCCTTGTTCAATATTGCTCAAATGTGCTATGGTAATGCCCACAAGCTCTGCTAATTCTATCTGTGTCAACTTACGCGCTTTGCGAAGTACACGAATTCTCGCCCCGACCGCGATATAATCTATTCCCATGGCAAATCCTCCAAATAGTAATTTTCAAGTACCTATTGCAGAAAAATCCCCCCGCAAGCCGCAATTTATAACATACAGCTCTCGGGGGCAAGTTTTCTATAACGCTCCAATCCCTTTCCACTTCTTATCCCGATCGGATAAAATAATTTCCATTCCATCCTCAATCGGCCATTGCACACCTATTTCCGGATCATCCCACGCAATTCCTCCCTCGTCACCTGGGTGATAAAAATCAGTACATTTATAACAAAATTCTGCCTCATCCGACAAAACCAAAAAACCATGTGCAAAACCTTTTGGTACATAAAACTGCTTTTTGTTTTCTTCCGAAAGCTCCACACCATGCCATTTCCCATAGGTCGCAGAACCATTGCGCAGATCAACTGCAACATCAAACACACGCCCTTTAATCACACGTACCAGCTTGCCCTGTGGATGTTCAATCTGAAAATGCAGCCCGCGCAGCACTCCTTTTTTCGATTTTGACTGATTATCCTGGACAAATACCATATCCAGTCCCTTCTCCTTCATATCCCGAAAATTGTAAGTTTCTATAAAATATCCCCTCTCATCTTCACGCACCTCCGGCTCGATCACATAGAGTCCCTCAATTTCACAGCCGGTCACTTTGAGATTTCCCATAATTCCCATCCTTCCCGCAATATTCCCCGCTCTTTATCATCCTGATTTTTGATTCTACATCTTATACATCTTTTGAAAATATTCCTTGTACGCCCCGTCTAAAATATGCTGCCACCACTCCCTATGTTCTAAATACCATGTAATGGTTTCCCGAATCCCCTTCTCAAAGGTATACTGCGGTTTCCAGCCAAGTTCTCTCTCTATTTTTTCCGGGTTAATCGCGTAGCGCAGATCATGACCCTTGCGATCCTCCACAAAATGAATCAGACTTTCCGGTTTATCAAGTGCCTCTAAAATCAGCCTCACCACCTCAAGATTCGTCTTTTCATTGTGTCCGCCAATATTGTAAACCTCCCCTTCCCTGCCCTTTTGCAAGATCAGATCGATCGCTGCGCAATGATCCTTTACGTGCAGCCAGTCGCGGACATTCTTACCCGTGCCATAAACTGGCAGAGCCTCGTCATGCAATGCTCTCGTAACCATCAGCGGAATCATTTTTTCCGGAAACTGGTATGCGCCGTAATTGTTTGAACAGCGGGAGATCGTTACGGGAAGCTTAAATGTGCGGTAATAGGAAAGTACAAGCAGATCGGAACCCGCCTTGCTTGCCGAGTATGGACTCGAAGTATGCAGTGGTGTCTCCTCCGTAAAAAACAAGTCCCCGCGCTCAAGTGGCAGATCACCATAAACCTCGTCCGTCGAAACCTGATGATAGCGTTTTACTCCATATTTGCGAGATGCGTCCAAAAGTGCCTGCGTTCCCATTACATTTGTGCGCACAAACACTCCGGGATCCTTAATGGAGCGATCCACATGTGTCTCCGCAGCAAAATTAACTACCACATCAAACTGCTCTCCTGCAAAAAGAGCATCTATCTGTTCCATATCTGCAATGTCGCCCTTAACAAACTGATAGTTTGGCTTATCCGCAATATCGGCAAGCGACTCTAAATTTCCTGCATAGGTCAGCAAATCGAGGTTTACTATCTTATCCTCCGGATGATTTTCAAGCATATAATGTACAAAATTACAGCCGATAAATCCCGCTCCACCTGTCACTAAAACCTTCATCTCTAATACCTCACTTTCCCTTCTGCCACATGGCGCAGATGCTGTCCATATGGGGAATTTCCATAATGTTCTGCCGCAAAAAGCAACTCTTTTTTTGTGATCCAGCCATTGATATACGCGATCTCCTCCGGAGCTGAAAGCTCAATGCTCTGACGCTTTTGCAGCGTCTGCACAAAGTTGGAAGCATCCATCAGGCTATCCATCGTCCCCGTATCAAGCCACGCAAAACCGCGCCCCAACAATCTCACATCAAGTGTTCCATCTAAAAGATAGAGCCGGTTTAAATCTGTGATCTCAAGTTCTCCGCGCGCTGACGGCACTAAGCGTTTTGCAAACTCTGCCGCGCGGCCATCGTAAAAATATATGCCGGTAACACAATAATTTGACTTTGGCTGCTTTGGCTTTTCCTCTAAGGAAATAACCCGACCGTTCGAGTCAAATTCTACAATGCCAAAACGGTTCGGATCATTGACATAGTACCCAAAAATTGTCGCACGTCCATTCTCCGCATTCTGGGCAGCATCCCGCAGCAAGTGCCCAAGTCCATTCCCATAAAAAATATTGTCGCCAAGAATCATAGCACAAGGCTTCTTATCAATAAATTCCTCCCCAATTAAAAACGCCTGTGCAAGCCCTCCCGGACTTGGTTGTTCCAGGTAGGAAAACGATACCCCATACTGCGCTCCTCCCCCCAACAACCGTTTGAAATTCGGCAGATCCTGCGGTGTTGAAATAACCAAGATCTCACGGATCCCGGAAAGCATCAATGTTGCAAGCGGATAATAGATCATTGGCTTATCATACACTGGCAGCAGCTGCTTTGAGGTGACAAGTGTAAGCGGATAAAGCCTTGTCCCGGAACCTCCGGCAAGAATAATTCCCTTCATTTTTTCTATTCCTTTCCGTTGTATTTATCTGCTGCAAATTCCCGGTTCCATGGTACCCTTGTGAAATCCCCGACTATCAGGATTGCCATTACCCTATTTCAAACATATGGATATCATAACACAATTCCCCGGAAATGCAATGCAAATCTCATATTATTATTTGCTATTCCCCTTTCTCTCTATTCCAAAATTTCCTCACCTTTTGCTCAACTATATTTAACTGCACAGTATCATAGGGAAACCACTCCCTGGGAAAAAGTTCCTGGTACGAACGGTTTAAAAAACGTTCATCCAGCAATAAAATAATCCCTCTATCCTCCACTGTGCGAATTACGCGCCCTGCGGATTGCTGTACCTTATTCATGCCATTGTATAAATATGCGTAATCAAATCCCTGCCCGTTGCGCCGATCAAAAAATCCCCGGAAAAGTTCGCGCTCATTGCACACCATTGGAAGCCCTGTTCCGACAATGATCGTTCCGATTAAGCGGTCACTCTTTAGATCGATCCCCTCGCTGAAAATCCCGCCCATCACGCAAAACCCTACAATCCCCTCCTGTGGCGCAAGGGCAAACGCATCAAGAAATTCCTCGCGCTCTTTCTCGGTCATTGAACTTTGCTGCAGCAAAATATTTTGCACCCGCTCTTTCGCCCGCTCATAAATCAATTCCATCATCTGATAAGACGGGAAAAATACCATATAATTTCCCTTTTTTGCCTGAACCACAATCTCAATATACCGGACAATTCTCTCATACTGTTCTTCCCCGCGCTTGGAATATTTTGTGCTGACATCCGCCCCAACCATAAGCAGCCGCTGATCTTTTGAAAACGGTGTCGGCGCGTAGACCGCATAGTCTTCCTCCGTGCCGCCAAGCTGTTCGCGGTAATAGCGCACCGGAAGCAAAGTAGCGGAAAAAAATACCGCACTCCGCCCCTTCTTTAGGCATTCCGCTAAATTTTTGGACGGATCCATACATTTTAAAGTCAGACGAAAATTTCCACTCTCCGCATAATCAGAATAAATCAAATAATTGTCATCAAGCCGATCATAAATATTCATAAAATGCCGCAAATCAAAATAAAGCTGCAATATCTGTTCTTTTCCGTCCAAACTCTTGTGTTCCTGCAAAAATTCTTCATACTCTGAGATTAAGCGCGTCACCATCAGCGGCAGCTCCCCCGCATTCTCCCAGACTTCCACTTCATCGCACTCACGCTTTAATTTTAGCATCGTGCTGTTACAGGCATCCAACGCCCTTGCCATACGCACGGACTTTTCTTTTAATAAATGCTTCACCGTCAGGAAATCTTCCTTATATAGTACCGCACTGTACATCTCTCTGGCGCGCTCCACAAGATTATGTGCCTCATCAATCAGGAAAATATAATTGTTTTCGCGCTCCAGCGAAAAAAATCGTTTTAGCGCGACCTTGGGATCAAACACATAATTATAATCACAGATCACACCATCCGCCCAGGTTGTCAAATCTAAACTCATCTCAAATGGGCAGACGCAGTATTCCTGGGCATACTTTAAAATCAATTCCCGCGTAATTCCAGCCTCATGGGTAAGCATATCATAGACGGCATCGTTGACGCGGTCAAAATGTCCCTTCGCCCGCTCACAAGCCGCCGGATTGCAGTCTGGCTTTTCAAGAATACAGGACTTTTCTTTGGAAGTAAGTGTGACAAGCTTCATGTGCAATCCCTGTGCCGCCAAAATACGAAATGTTTCCTCCGCAACGGTCCGCGTAATGGTTTTTGCAGTAAGATAAAAGATCTTTTCCGACAATCCCTCCCCAAAAGCCTTAATTGCAGGAAATAATGTAGAGATTGTCTTCCCCACTCCGGTCGGTGCTTCAATAAAAATCTTTTTCCCGCGCAGGATTGTCCGATATACATTTGCCGCAAGTTCCTTCTGTCCCGGACGGTAAGTAAATGGAAAGGCAAGTGCCTTCATCGAAGCATCGCGCACAAGCCCCCACTGATACCGCCAGGACACCCATTTCGCATATTCGCGCAGCAATCGGTCATACCACTCCACCAATTCCTCCCTTGTATAATCTTCGCGAAAACGCTTGATGGACTCCGTCTCAATATTGCAGTAAGTGAGCTGAATTCCAATAATAGAAAGATTATGCTCAATTGCATACTGACTTGCATAGCACATTGCCTGGGCGCGGTGCAGAGGGCGAATCTCCTTTATATGGGGCAGCTCCTGATAAACGCATTTAATTTCATCGATCACAATAACCGGCTCTTCGCTCTGTGTCATCACCCCATCCGCACGCCCCTCCACGGTAATCTCAAACCAGTCTCCCCCATATTCCACTTCAGATACCGTGGTCATTAACACCTCCGCATTGTAAAAAGCACCCATGGATTTCTGTATTTTTTTGTGCAGACGCACTCCTTCCTGCATTGCATCTGGATCACTGTAACCTCCAGAATTATCCAGATCTCCATGCCGCAAAATAAATTCTACCAGTCCCCGCACAGAAATCCGTACCCGATGTGCGCAGTCAAAACTGCGCGCAGACGATTTTGAAGGCGGCTCTCCTTCCTGTAGTGCCGCAGTCTGTGCCATCTTTTCCGCTTCCTGCATCCTAGTTTTTTCTGCTTCCTGCCATTCCATAATAACCTCACTATATTTTTTTGTACTTTCGCACTTCAGATTGCTCACCTAGCTCTTCGGCAAAGCTCAAAAAATCAAAGATTTTTCTCGCTCGCGTTGCTCGCTGCGCAGTCCGAAAAGTTAAAATGCTGGAAACAAAAAATATGTTTCCGCATTTTAACTTTTCGGACTGCTTGCTTTGCCTTCGCGAACATTATAGAATATATGTTCACGCTTGGCAAGGTCAATTCATGATTTTTATTCGACAGGTTTTTACAGAATCTTTAAAATAATATAATTTAAAAAATAGATAAGTTTTTTATAATAAAAAAATAATCAGTTTTATAGCTCAAAATATTTATAATTTTCTATAAATTTTGGGATTTTGCCCTTAAGTTTTTCCATAATTTTTCCGATATAAGAGATAGAAGTAAGAAAAGTCACTGTTGAAATATGAATCCAAGGAGGGATTGTCGCAGCAAATGGAATTTATGGTAGTTTCAGAG
>CAJUCG010000072.1 GCA_910585065.1 uncultured Lachnospiraceae bacterium | reverse complement strand
TTGAAGGCAGTGGGCTAGGTCTTGCCATCACAAAAAGATTGGTTGATCTGATGCACGGGGAAATCCATGTGGAAAGTGAATATGGGAAGGGATCTACCTTTTATGTATCCATTCCGCAGGAGGTCATGAGTCGTGGACCGGTCGGCAGCTTAGAGAGCGCGTACCGAAATGAAGTTCTGGCGAGAAAGAAATATCATGAGGCGTTCCACGCGCCAAAAGCACAGGTTCTGGTAGTGGATGACAATACGATGAATCTTGCGGTAGTTAAGGGATTGTTAAAGCGCACGGAGATTGTGGTGGACACGGCGACGAGCGGGATGGAATGTCTGTATATGACGCGAAAGAAAAAATACCATCTGATTTTTATGGACCATATGATGCCGGAGATGGATGGCATTCAGACCTTTCACCAGCTTAGGGAGGAGAAAGAGAATCCGAATTCGGATACAAAAGTAATTGCACTGACGGCGAACGCGCTTGCGGGCAGCCGTGAGGAATATATGCGTGAGGGATTTGTAGATTATATTGCGAAGCCGATTGATGCTGCGGAATTGGAGATTGTGATGATGTCTTATTTGCCGGAAGAACTCGTTATTACAGCGGAGAAGGAGAGGGAGATGAAAGAGGCGGAGGAAAAGGTGCAGGAAGCAGCAAAGGAGAGAGAAAAAGGAAGGATACAGAAAGAAGCGGAGGAAGAAAAGGCACGGAAGGCGGAAAAGGCGGCGGATAAGAATATGGACAGTGCCTATATCGATCGGGCGGTGGGACTAACACATTGTATGGACATGGAGGAGATGTATTCTGAGATTTTGTCCGATTATTGCTCGGAGGGAAAAAGTTACCAGGAGAAACTTGCCGATTGTCTTTTAAGAGAGGATTGGAAGAATTTTGCCGTCTATGTACATGCGGTAAAGAGTTCTTCAAAGACCATCGGGGCGGAAATTTTCGGCGAGGAGGCACGCGTTCTTGAGATGGCGGCAAAGGAACAAGATATCTCAGTGATAAAAGAAAATTGGGAGGAGTTTTGCGCGCATTTTGAGGCGGTGATTATCTCGGCAAAAAAATTGCAGGAAGAAATAGGATAATTTATTTTTGCAAAAAAATCAAAAAGGGAGTTGACAGCACCCAAATTCTATTATATAGTGTTGATATAAACTATATACCCAGCATGAAATAATTGCCGGATATATAGCCCTCCGGGGATGCGCACCCGCATGGATCGGAAGATGCCGTTTTGGTGATCGTGCCCGGCGCAGATGGTGATAATCAATCACCATTTATATAAATAAATCACATTTCTCTTATTCAGAGTGACGGAGAGTAAAGACTCTGTGAAGTCCGGCAACCCCCAGATGGGAAGGTGCCAAGTTGAGCGAGCAATCGAACAATAAGGGGATTTGAAGAATAAAATCAAGTCCGCCTATTGGCGGACTTTTTCGCCTATTGGCGGACTTTTTTCTTCGGATAAGAGGAAGGGGCAAAATGCCCAGCGTTCTGTGGTCGCGCGCTGCCCTCCACAGGGCGGTCTGTGTACAAAAGCAGTGCAGAAATGAGGAAGAGATGAGCGAGAAGAGATTATTTACATCGGAGTCCGTGACCGAGGGGCATCCGGACAAAATCTGTGACCAGATTTCTGACGCAGTGTTAGACGCGCTGATGGAACAAGATCCGATGAGCCGTGTTGCGTGTGAGACGGCAGTGACTACAGGGCTTGTGCTGGTTATGGGAGAGATCACGACCGGGGGATATGTCGATATCCAGCGATTGGTGCGCGAAACTATCCGGGAGATCGGCTATGACAATGCAAACTATGGCTTTGACTGCAATACCTGCGGGGTGATTGTGGCACTTGATGAGCAGTCGAAGGATATTGCGATGGGTGTGGACAAAGCACTTGAGGCAAAGGAAAATACAATGTCCGACAGCGATATTGAGGCGATCGGTGCGGGCGATCAGGGTATGATGTTCGGCTATGCGACAAATGAAACAAAAGAGTATATGCCATATCCGATTTCTCTCGCACATAAATTGACTAAGCAGCTAACCAAGGTGCGCAAGGATGGCACTCTTACCTATCTGCGTCCGGATGGGAAGTCACAGGTGACAGTGGAATATGATGAAAATGACAGACCAGTTCATCTGAATGCGGTGGTTCTCTCAACGCAGCACGATGCGCAGGTAACACAGGAACAAATCCATGAGGACATAAAAAAATATGTATTTGATCCAGTACTTCCTAAGGAATTGATCGATGAAAATACAAAGTTTTTTATCAATCCGACCGGGCGTTTTGTGATTGGCGGACCGAACGGCGACAGCGGATTGACGGGGCGCAAAATTATTGTGGATACTTATGGCGGGTATGCGCGGCACGGCGGCGGGGCATTCTCCGGAAAAGACTGCACGAAGGTGGATCGCTCAGCAGCTTACGCGGCGCGCTATGCGGCAAAAAATCTTGTGGCAGCAGGGCTCTGCGATCGCTGTGAAATTCAGCTCTCCTACGCGATCGGTGTGGCGCAGCCGACATCGGTGAATATTGATACCTTTGGGACGGGCAAGAAGACAAATGAGGAGTTGATCGCAATTGTCCGCGAAAATTTTGATCTGCGTCCGGCGGGCATTATTAAAATGCTTGATCTGCGTCGCCCAATTTATAAGCAGACGGCGGCTTACGGGCATTTTGGAAGAAATGATCTTGATCTGCCTTGGGAGAGGCTTGACAAGACAGAAATACTTAAAAAATATCTCTAAGAGAAAAGAATTCTTAAAAAAGGTTAAAATAATTCGAAAAATGGAAAAATGGGTTACAGGATATGGTATAATAGCAGGACAGGCATATCCCGGAAAACAGACTGTGCGGTGTGGCTGTGCAGTCTGTTTTTTCCATTAGAACAGGAGATGAAAACTTGGATTTAAAAAGAAGACTTAAAATTGCATTTATTATTATTATTACTCTGCCGATTTTAATGATGGCGTTGAGCGGAAAGGTGATTGTAGAGTATCTAAATGCGGCAGTGCAGCACACTTACAATGTTGATGCGGATACAATACAGGTAATTACAAACCCTCTGCGCATCTTAAACCGCGTGACGCGCGAGGCGTACAATCAAATTAAACTCTGTGCCATCCGCGAGCCAGAAAAATTTGAAGATATGGGATTTATCGAGCAGATGAATGAGGAGCTTTCTCTAAAATACTCCTATCTGATGCTGCGCAAGGGGGATGAGATCATCTATTATGGAGGAGATGGAAAGGTTGGGGAGATCGAGGAGCTTCTCCCGGAATTTGGTGAGCATAATACGGATCTTGACGGGGGGATTTATGTCGGGGAAAAAAGACCAGTCTTAATTAAACATCAGGATTTTTTCTTTTCGGATGGAAGCGAAGGTAGTATTTTTATTATTACAGAAGTCAATGTTTTGATGCCCCAGGTTAAGAATTCACTGATTCAGATTACTATTTGCATGATTGCGATTATTTGCATTACTGCGGTGGGATTGGTGATCTGGCTGTACCGCACAATTATACGCCCGCTAAATACATTAAAAGTTGCGACAAATGAGATGAAATGCGGAAACTTAAATTACTCGATCTCCGGGGATCCATCGGACGAGATCGGTCAGCTTTGCGAGGACTTTGACGAGATGCGCCAACATATGAAGGAGCTGATTGAAGAGCGGCTTCAGTACGAACAGGATTCTAAAGAGCTGATCAGCAATATTTCACATGATTTAAAGACTCCTTTAACCGCAATTAAGGGCTATGCGGAGGGAATTATGGATGGCATTGCGGACACGCCGGAAAAAATGGAAAAATATGTAAGAACAATTTATACAAAAGCGAATGATATGTCCGTGTTGGTGGATGAGCTGACATTTTTTACAAAAATTGATAGCAATACAGTTCCATATAATTTTATGATTTTGGATGCGAGCGAATATTTTGGAGACTGTATCGAGGAACTTGGGCTTGATATGGAAGTCAAGAATTTAAAACTCGATTTCGTAAATGAGATAGTGGAGGGGACAAAAATTTCTGCCGATCCGGAGCAATTAAAGCGCGTGATCAATAATATTATTGGAAACTCGGTAAAATATATGGATAAAGCAGAGGGTGAGATTTCTGTGTGCCTGTGTGATGGAGACGGAGAAATCCGTGTTGAGCTTTCGGACAATGGACCGGGGATCGCAAAAAAAGATCTGCCATATATCTTTGACCGCTTTTATCGCGCGGATGCGTCGCGCAATTCCAAGAAGGGCGGCACAGGGTTAGGGCTTGCAATTGCACAGAAGATTATTGAGGAGCATGGCGGAAAAATTTGGGCTAGGAGCGAGGAGGGGCAGGGTACTTCCATCTGTTTTACACTGCCGAAACTGCTGGAACATAAAAATACTCCGCCTGCGGACGCACTGCAGAGGGGAAAGTATCGCAAAAATATGCGTATGAAGGAATAAGCGGAAAAAAGAGAAATATTATAGCGGCATCGCCGCAGAAAAAGGAGGATATAAAAATGAGCAAAATTTTAATTGTGGAGGATGAGACAGCAATCGCGGAACTGGAGAAAGATTATCTGGAACTTTCTGGTTTTGAGGTAGCAATTGAAAATAGCGGCGATGAGGGACTTGCCCGCGCACTCGGTGAAGACTTTAACTTGATTATCCTTGATTTGATGCTGCCGAAAGTGGATGGTTTTGAAATATGCCGTCAGATTCGCGAGGCGAAGAATGTGCCAGTAATTATGGTATCAGCAAAGAAGGATGACATTGACAAAATTCGCGGGCTTGGGTTGGGGGCGGATGATTATATGACAAAGCCGTTTAGTCCAAGTGAACTGGTGGCGCGCGTGAAAGCGCATATGGCGCGGTATGAGCGTCTGATTGGCTCAAATGCGAAGGAGAATGAGATTATTGAAATTCGCGGTATCCGCATTGATAAAACTGCACGCCGCGTGTACGTAAATGGCGAGGAGCGCACATTTACGACAAAGGAATTTGATCTGCTTACCTTTCTTGCAGAAAATCCAAACCATGTGTACACAAAGGAAGAATTATTCCAGAAAATCTGGGATATGGAATCAATCGGGGATATCGCAACAGTAACGGTGCATATTAAGAAAATTCGGGAAAAGATTGAGGTGAATACATCAAAACCACAGTACATTGAAACCATCTGGGGTGTAGGATACCGGTTTAAGGTCTGATAAGGAGAGAAAGGGGCTGTTATAAAACAGCTCCTTTTTTTAATACATTGTCTCTTGCATTTGTATAAAAAATAGTATAGAACAAAAATGATTTTTTATTAAAATACAAAGGCATAGATTTTGATTGGGAAGGCAGGATGGAAAGAATAAGGAAAAGCAACAAAAAATATTGGATGGCAGGAAAGGAAAAATTTAATATGGCAGGAATAATTTCTATCGATATTCAAAATTTTAAAGATCTTATTACCAAGTAAGTGTTTTTACGTTTCGGATTCTTGACATATCTTCTTTTTTGCAGTATGATGAAAGTAATTTGCCTATTTTGGATAATGTGGAGGAAACAATTATGTACTATTGTTGTATTCATTTTTCGTTGGTCAGTAATATGATTCATAAGGACAACTTGCTTGAGACAATAAAGAAAATGCCCCCGCTTGAAAATTTTTCCCATGAATTTTGTCAGGGCAGTGACTGTAAAAGCAGCCAGATCGCGGAAGCGGATGCTATTTTTGTAAATCTGCGAGGTATGGAACCCGACAGAGTAGTGGAAGACATTCTTCGAGAAAAAAAGAAGGATGCCAGGCTGATTCTACTTGCAGAGAGGGAACAGATTTTGCTGCTTTCTGAGTTTTTGCCTGAGATTGAAGATATCTGGACATTGCCGATGGAGAAAGAAGAGCTGGAATTTCGCTTTTTTAAGTGGCAGGGGGGAATAAAGCTTAATAGAGATTATCGACAGACTTCCCATTTTTTGGAAACTGCAATCAACAGCGTGCCAAATTTGGTATGGTTTAAAACAAAAGATGGTCTTCATGAGAAGGTGAATGATAGTTTTTGCAAGACCGTAAATAAGCCAAAAGAAATTGTGGAGGGCAGGGGACACGCCTTTATCTGGGATGTGGACGAGGATGATCCGGCCTGCATTGAGTCGGAGCGCGAGGTGATGGAAAAGAATACCACCTGCATTTCTGAGGAGACGATCCAGACCGGTGAAGGTCAAAAGCTGCTGAAAACGTACAAGTCGCCGCTCTATGATTTTGATGGAAGCGTGATGGGTACAGTGGGTGTGGCGATTGATATTACAAAGGAGCGCGCCTACGAGCAGGAGATTGTAAAAAAGAGTCGCACGTTAGAGAAGGTTTTTACCTCCATCGATTGTGGAATTCTCTGCCATTCACTGGATGGTTCTAAAATTTTGAGTGTAAATGGTGCGGCGTTAAAGATTCTTGGATATGAGTCTAAGGAGGAATTAGAAGCAGAAGGATTTGACACGATCGCAAATTCCGTGGTGGGAGAAGATAAGTCGCATCTTAGAGAGCTTATCCGGATGCTAAAAAATGAGGGTGACAGTATTAGTACGGAGTACAGCGTGCAGCACAAGGACGGTGAGATTTTGCACGTTATGGGAAACATCAAGCTGTTAAAGGAGAACGGCGAGTTATTTTATCAGCGTTTTTTGCTTGACTGTACGGCACAAAAACTCCAGGAGCGCAAAACTGAGAGGCGGCAGATGGAACTTGTGAACGCGCTGGGAATTGACTATAATCTTGTTTGTTATTTTAATTTAGATTCGGGAAGAGGAAATGTGCTGCGTGTGAATGAATGTCATCTGAATGTGCTGAAATCAGTTTTTCCGGTGAATATAAAATGTATGCTCGAAGAAAATTTAGACAGATATATACATACCTGTGTTTATGAAGAAGACCGGGAAATGATGGGGCGCGTCTGTTCGCGGGAATGGCTAAAAAAGGAGTTGACTGAGAAAAGTATATGTTATGTAAATTATCGGACGCTCTGCGGTGAGGAGCTGCGCTATTTTCAGATGAAGGCGGTGCGAACGGGGGACTGGCTGCATCGGCATAGTGCGGTTTTAGGGTTCCGCAGTGTGGACGATGAGACAAAGGCAGAGATGGAGAAGAAAAATTTACTTGAAAGCGCGTTGATGCAGGCGAATCGGACGAGCAAGGCGAAGAGTATTTTTCTCTCCAATATGTCCCACGATATCCGCACGCCGATGAATGCGATCGTGGGCTTTACCACGCTGGCAATCAATCATATTGAAAATAGGGAGCAGGTGGAGGAATATCTAAAGAAGATTATGACCTCCGGCAATCATCTGCTCAGCTTGATTAATGATGTGCTTGATATGAGTCGCATTGAGAGCGGAAAAATGCATTTGGAGGAGAAGGCGTGCAGTCTGCCGGAGATCTTGCACGGGCTGCAGAATATTATCCAGGGTGATATCAATGCAAAACAATTGGAATTATTTGTAGATACGGTCGATGTGTATGACGAGGAGATTTACTGCGATAAGCTGCGGCTAAATCAGGTGCTGCTCAACCTTTTGAGCAATGCAATCAAATATACTCCGACAGGCGGGACAATTACATTCCGCATTATTGAGAAGTCGGGTGCGCCGGAGAATTATGCAAATTATGAGTTCCTTATCGGGGATACCGGAATTGGGATGAGTGAGGAATTTGTCTCCCATATTTTTGAACCTTTTGAGCGGGAGCGCAATTCCACAATCAGCGGAATCCAGGGAACGGGACTTGGGATGGCAATCACAAAAAATATTGTGGATATGATGAACGGCACTATCGAGGTACAGAGTAAACAAAATGTCGGGACGACGTGCAAGGTTTCTATTATGTTTCGCCTGAACCCGCAGGTACATCAGCCGGTGGCACTCTCCGAGTTCAAGAATTGCCATGCGCTGGTGGTGGATGATGATTTTAATACCTGCGACAGTGTATCCTATATGCTTGAACAGATCGGAATGCGTGCGGAGTGGACGCTTTCAGGCAAGGAGGCGGTGCTGCGCACAAGGCAGGCGATCACGCGCAAGGATAACTATGATGTTTACATTGTCGATTGGCTTTTGCCCGATGTAAATGGAATTGAAGTGGTGCGCAGGATACGCAGAGAAACGGGGGATAATGTACCAGTTATTGTGTTGACGGCATATGACTGGGTAGATATTGAAGAGGAGGCGAGAGAGGCAGGAGTTTCCGCTTTTTGTAGCAAGCCGCTGTTTTTATCTGAGCTGCGAAGATGTCTGAACTCGTTGGTACATCAGTATGGGATGGAGAATGGGGAGGAGGAAGAAGCACCGAGGACACATACCGAGCGGATTTTATTGGCGGAGGACAATGTGTTAAACCAGGAGATCGCGACAGAGCTTTTGCAGGAGGAAGGGTTTACCGTCGAGGTGGCAGACAATGGACAGATTGCCGTTGAAATGTTAAAGAATTCTGAGCCGGGGCATTATCAACTGGTACTGATGGATGTGCAGATGCCAGTGCTAGACGGATATGGGGCATCAAGGGCAATCCGGGGTCTTGAGAATAAGGAACTGGCTTCCATACCGATTTTTGCGATGACGGCGAACGCGTTTGAGGAGGATAAGCAGGAGGCTCTGCGCAATGGGATGAACGGGCATATTGCCAAGCCGATCGATGTGAACAAACTGATTGAAACCTTAGATCGCGTGCTAAAATAAAATAAATTTTCGCGTTAGACCAAAAGCCGCAGAAAACAGTTAGATCTATTGTTTTCTGCGACTTTTTTGCACTCCAAAAAGATCGCAATTTGATGGGGTTGATTATGTTTAAAGGACATGGTATAATATCGACAGATATTATACCTGCGCCAGTTCGCGTCCGAACAACGAGAGGACAAATACCTTTGTGAACTGTGCGCATCTGCCGGAGGCACCATGTTTGGAGAACATGGTATAATATCGTTAGATATTATACCTGCGCCAGTTCGCGTCCGACGAAGGAGGACAGATTATGCATACATTTATGATTTGCGCACAAATACTGGTATTGTTGCTGGTCTTTTCCGCGCTACTGTTGATTTTACATATGGATGTTACGAATATGCAGCAGATGATGGTGTTTTTCCTAGTTTGCAGTGTTATTCAAAATTCTGGTTATCTGTTGGAGCTGGCTTCGACGGAGCCTCAAGCAGCACTGTGGGCAATTAAAATGCAGTACCTTGGCTTCGGATGGGTGATTTTGTTTTTTGTGCGTTTCATCTACTATTATTGTGGAATGAAGATTCCGAGGCAGGCATTGTGGGCACTTAGTGCGGCTAATATGATTGTTTTTGGCTTTGCCTGGACAAATGACAAGCATACGCTGTTTTACCGTGCAAAGGAATTTGTAGTGGGGGCGGATGGCTATGGGCAGTATATATTTCAGTACGGAGTGATGTATTATATTTTTGCGATTGTCTGCTGCGGCATTCCCTGTGTGATGGTGCTGGTAGTTTTGATGCGTGCTGTGATCCGGCAGCCGGAGCGGGAGAGGGCAATGTACTATCGTCTAATTGCACTGCTCTGTCTGGTTCCCGCCGCAGTTTTAACCCTATATGGTCTAAAAGTGATACACGGTTATGATCCCTGTCCAGCTACATTAGGTGTTACGCTTTCGGTTATTGTAATTTTTGTCTGGTCCAGACAGAATTATGATCTGAGCCGTGTGGCTGCGCATACAGCACTTGCAGAAATTGATGACAGTGTGATCTTTTTAGATGGTGAGCGGCGGATTACCGGGTACAATCCGGCTGCCATGGGAATTTTTTCCACATTGAACCAGGAGAGTATAGGAAAGTGCATTCATGAATTGGACGGATTTCCACCAGGGATTTTTGAGGCGGAAGGGCGTTATGAATTTCAGTTACATAACCGATATTTTGAGGGGCATTTAAAGGTGATTCGCGACAGAAAAAATACGCTGCGCGGCTATGTGTTTTTGGCTTTTGATATTACAAAGACGAAAAATTATATCAGGGAAATCGAGGAGATAAGCGAGCGGGCAGAGGAGGCAAATCTTGCAAAGAGCGAATTTTTAGCGAATATGTCTCATGAGATTCGCACACCGATGAATGCGATTGTGGGGCTGAGTGATCTGATGAAGGAGGAATCTAAGGGGAGAAAAATTTATAATTATGCTTGCGATATCAAGTCGGCCTCGAAGAATCTTCTCTGTATTCTCGACAATATTCTCAATATCTCGCAGGTTGAGGAAGGGAAGATGGAATTGGTTGAAAATGCATACTATATAAAGAAACTAGTGCATGAAGTGATCGTGATGATGGAGATGGCAGCTAAGCAGCAGGGACTGGAAATGAAATATGAGATTGTGGATTCGGTCCCGCGTAAGTTTCATGGAAGTGAAGATGGAATCCGGCAGATCTTAATCAATCTGCTTAACAATGCGATAAAGTTTACACGCAAGGGTCATGTAAAACTGACGGTGGATGGAAATTATGTCGCCGAGGATAAGTGGAACTTGGTATGTAAAGTCGAGGATACGGGGATCGGAATCAAAAAAGAAGATATGTCGAAAATTTTTGAGAATTTCAATCAGGTGAATTCGAGGAAGAACCGCAGTGCGGGAGGAACCGGTCTGGGGCTTTCAATCTCAAAAAAATTGGCGGATCAGATGAAAGGAACGATCGAGGTGGAAAGTGTTTATGGGGAGGGAAGTACCTTTACCATCACACTTTTGCAGCAGGTGCTGGATAGGCGGACAGTAGCGGAGCAGGAGGAGGAACTGGAAATGGAGCAGGAGGACGAGATAAGAATGTTTACCGCGCCGGATTACAAGATTTTGGTGGTTGATGATAATTTAATCAACCGGCAGGTAGCGGTGGGGATGCTCAAACCTTACGGTGTGCAGTTGGCAAAGGCACAGAGCGGTCCAGAAGCAATCGAACTGGTCAAGAAAGAGAAGTTTGATCTGATTTTTATGGATCATATGATGCCGGATATGGACGGTGTCGAGGCCACAAAGATTATACGGGAATGCGGTGAAAATGGCAGCACACCGATTGTGGTTGCCCTGACGGCGAATGTGATGCCGGGGGTGCAGGAGATGTTTTTATCAAGTGGATTTCAGGATTTTCTTGCCAAACCGGTAGACAGGGAGCCAATGTACTGGATGCTTGACAAGTGGATTCCTGACGATCGCAAAATCTATGAGGAGGAGCCAAAGGAGAGCGAGGGGGAAAACACTGACAGGGAAGATTTTTCAGATATTTCGATGGACAGTGTTGACATAAAGAAAGTAATGGAGTATCATACCGGTACTGTGGAAGATTACCTGGAACTTCTTTCTCTTTTTTATATGGATGGTCTGAAAAAAACAAAGTATCTGCAGGAACTTTTGGAATGTGAGGATATGAAAAACTACCGGATTGAGGTGCATGCATTAAAGAGTGCCTCTGCAAATATCGGCGCGATGGAGCTGTCTGCAAAGGCAAGGGTTCAGGAGGATGCAGCGGCGGCGCAGGATGTGGAAACGGTGCGGGTCACCTATGATGATCTGATGAAGTTGTACCAAAAACTTTTGTCAGAAATTAAATCGCTGCTTGAGAAGAAGGGACGTTTTGGGGCGGAGGATGATACTGATAAGCCAGAGATTGCGCCGGATGCGATGCAGGAGGGGATTAAGGAGGCTCTGGCACTGGTCTCGCGCTTTAAGTCAAAACAGTGCGCAGAAAAGGTCGAGTGGCTTTTGGGGCATAAACTTCCAGCGGGAATTCGGGGGACACTTTCCGAAATCCGGACAAAATTAAAGATGTATGAGGACGATGAGGCGGAGGATATGCTGCGTGAGATGGCGGAAAAACCATAAAAATTAGTATTATAAGAAAGGTGTGTTGAAATGGAAAAATTGAGAATTCTGGCAGTGGACGATAATATGGTAAATTTGGCAAGTCTGGAGCAGGAATTAAAAGATGAGTACGAAGTGATTCCAGTAAGTTCCGGAAAGCGTGCAATTAAATTTTTGTATATTGAGAAAGTGGATCTGATTCTTTTGGATGTGCAGATGCCAATTATGGATGGGATCGAGACGCTCAAGGAAATCCGCACACAGGAAAATGGAATTACTGTGCCGGTAATTCTTCTGACAGCAAAAAAGGATAAGGAAACGGTAATTGAGGGTTCTAAATTGGGGATTATGGATTATATTGTTAAGCCAGTTAATTCCGATGATCTTCATGAGCGTGTAAAGCGTGCCTTAAAGCGGCGCGGTGTACTGCCAATGGAGGGTGAGGAGCTCTACAAGCTGATAAAGGATGCGCTTGCAAGCATTCAGGGCGGCAAATTAAAGGCCGCAGTGATGAAGATTGACGAAATTATGGGGTATCAGATTGAGGAGGCTGTGTCCGGGCGGGTACACGCGGCAAAGGTAAAGCTTCAGTCCAATGACTTGGCGGGTGCGGAGAGCATGATTCAGCGCGTGTTAAAGATGATGGAGCGCAACCAAGGGATCGGCGCGGGCGTGGAGAAGCCGACAATCAGTCTCGGTGAGTTGAATTCCAGAATTCTCTATATTCTTGATGACTTGAAAAATTTTGATATTAAGGAGGCACTGGAAAAAATTGACAATTTAATGCGTTACAATATCCCGCAGAATTTGTTTGATTCCTGTCAGAAAGCGCAGGAACGCTTAGAGGCATATGATGACGACGAGGCGGAGAGATTGATGCAGGATGCATTAAAGAGCCTTGGTGCAGACCCAGGTCTTTTCCGGCAGCAGAGATAGAGAAAATAAAGGCAGGGGGCGGATGTTTTCCGCCCACTGCCTTTAAACTTTAAAACAGCTTTTTGATTGCGTCGAAGGTGTCAGAGAGTTTATCAACGGTGATCTTTGCTTTCACACCATCCACTACCTTGTTGATAATCTCATCCGGCAAATCGATGCCAATTACTTTTTCCACTGCCTTTACTGGTTCCGTCTGGAACTGGGTAAGCAGACTCTTGTCTTTTGTGACCATCTCTACTACTTTTTCAATCTGAGCTTTGATATCCATGATTCTATACCTCGTTTCTTTGTCGATAATTTGTTGGACCAATCGACTATTTCGTTTGATATGATACAACGAAGATGGGATAAAGTCAAGAAAAAAGGAAGATTTTTTTGAAAAACTGTTGACAAACGAAAGCTTCGGTGGTAAGATAAATAAGCATTGTTTTTGCAGTTGTGGCGGAATTGGCATACGCGCATGATTCAGGTTCATGTCCACTTACGTGGGTGTGGGTTCAAGTCCCATCAACTGCATGGCGATAAAGAGCCGCAAATTCGGGGGGTTGTAGAGAAATCCAGGGTTTGCGGCTTTTTTAGTAAAAATTTTAGTAAAGCTAGTTTCTTTTTTAGTATTTCTAAGATCATTTTTCCTATAAAATTCTATCTTGAAATTTCAAAAAGATCATAAAGAAATAAATAGGGGAAGATTTCTTGAAGGTTTGATAAAAAAAGGTTTACAAATGCTAAGGTCTGTGTTACCATGTGAGACGGTAAAAGTAGTTTGGTCGGCGGCGGCGGAAACTATTTTTTTCTATGTAAAAGGGGCTTTTCGCCTGCGCGCTGTTTGGCGCGAAGCTGCCTGCATATGGGAAACGGCGCAGAAAAGAGGTTTTGTATGAAAATGATTTACCCGGTAGAGGACCGGCCGA
>CAJUCG010000071.1 GCA_910585065.1 uncultured Lachnospiraceae bacterium | reverse complement strand
TACGGGGCTTTACCCTGAGCGGGACAGGATTATTGAAATTGGCGCAGTAAAATATAAGAATGGTGTGGAAACCGAACGATTTTCATGTTTTGTAAAAATTTGTCAAAAACTGCCGGAAAAAATTATAGAATTGACGGGAATTACGGATGGGATGCTTTCTGACGGGTTTGATGAGAAAACGGCACTCACTGAATTTTTGAAGTTTGCGGGGGGAGTGAGGGTACTGCTCGGACATAATATTGGGTTTGATTTTAGCTTTCTAAAAGTCGCGGCAGCACGCTTTGGGATGGAATTTGAAGGGGAGGCACTCGACACATTGCAATTTGCAAAAAAACTTCACCCGGAACTTGCAAGCCGCACATTGTCGGCACTCTGCGCACATTATAAGATTGTGCAGGAAAGAGCGCACCGCGCTGTGGATGATGCTGTCAGTGCGCACAGACTTTATCAGGCACTTGCAGCTGCCTTCCCGGAATATGATTTTTTGCCGCAGCCGCTGTTTTATCAGCCAAAAAAGCAGGAGCCGATGACCTTGCGGCAAAAAAAATATTTAAATAATCTTCTGCGCTGCCACGGGATGGAATACACAGAGGAAATGGATTCCCTAAGTAAAAGTGATGCATCAAGAATGATTGATCGCCTTATTTTTACAAAAGGAAGATTGCAAACTTAAAAGTCCAGATCTAAATTTACTGTAAAACTTCTAAGAAAAGACTTGCCAGTTTTGCGGAAACAGTATAAAATAGGGGGCATATGTTATTCCAGGGTCAGCACAGATCATCGAGAAAACCGCACACATAGTCCCGGATGGTATCGGGCAGTTCCTCTGCCCTTTTTTGGAGGGCAAGAAGTGCGTCATGGTTTTGTGTTTTGGCGTAGAGTGATCCGAGCAAACGGTAGGTGGAACCTACATCACTGCCTACTTTGATGGCATATTCGAGTACCTCTATGGCTTTCTCTTGCTCACCCGCCTCATACAGGCACGTGCCAAGTTCATAGAGCTTGCGGGAAAAAGAGGTAAATCGCGCGTCACATTCCGAGAGGAATGCAAAATTTGCTGCGCCGTAGGAAAGTTTTAGGTCGGTGTTTGATATTCCGGAGAGATTGAGTATCTGCGCGCCGTCAAGCGGGCGGAGTACTTCAAGAATTGCGGCGATCTCGCCATCCTCATCGGGGATATTGGAAATATCTGGGAGTTTTGAAAGATCGATGGTTTGATAAGGCAGTCCAGAAATATCCTTTTTTCTGGTGGTGTTGGCTTCAAGCTCCCGCTTAAAAAATTCCTGGAGGATTTCGCTCTTACTCTTTGAATTTTTTTTAGATTCATAGTGAATCAGGAAGAGTAAGATAATGGTACATCCCAAAATTACTGGCATATTGACACCTCATTTTTAATAATTATTTTTTATGGAGGAAAATTATGATGTTCAAGTCAAAAAAATCTCAGAAAACCGTTGCTGCTGTGATCGTTGTGATTCTTGTGGCCTCGATGTTAGTAGGTCTGGTTGCCGCGATCGTTTAACTTAACTTTTTTTCCCTGTATAGTTATTTTAAATATACATAAAATAAGTGCGAATGTCAATGCCGGATGTGCATTGGGAAAGGCACGGTATAGGAAAAATGAGAGATTACAGGGAAAAAAAAGTCTGGCGGAGAAGGTTTTTCACCGCGTTTTTAGCTGTTATATTGGTGCTTACCGCCTGCGGAAGAAAGCAGGGCAGTACAGAGGATGAGTATGACCGAAAAGAAGAACAGAGGAAGAAGCTCAGCAGGGACTGGTTTGATGATTCACAGGCGGAGCTTGACACGCAGAAAAATGTTCTGGCTCCGACACAGGATCTTGTAGGACAGCCTGCGATTGAGCGCACCTTTACCCCGGAGGACTATGTTGAGGAAACGGAGAATGAGCTGCCGCATATTACACAAATTCCGGAGAAAAAGCTGTTTGTTGCAGAATTTACAACATATTATAATAGCGAAAATATTTCCAGATCAGCAAATATTGCTAGGGCAGCAGAACTTTTGGACGGGCTTGTAATTGAGCCGGGGGAGGTTTTTTCATGCAGTACGGCAATTGGACCAATCACCGAAGAAAACGGTTATTCGCCTGCGGGAACTTACGTGCAGGGAAAGGTGGAAGATGGAATTGGCGGCGGTGTCTGCCAAATTTCAACCACTCTCTACAATGCGGCACTGTATGCAAAACTTACGATTGTGGAGCGCGCGCCGCACTCAATGATTGTAAACTATGTAGATCCGGCGCGCGATGCGGCGATTGCCGGCAATTATAAGGATTTGAAGCTGCGCAATGATTATGACTCTCCAGTGATGATTGCGGCGCGGGCGGTGGACGGCGAACTTACTATCTCGATTCATACTGCAGAGGAGGATATCGGGAACGAGGTAGAACTAATTAGTATTGTGCTGGAAACTATCGAGCCGGGGGAGCAGGTGGTGACGGTCGATAAAAATCAGCCGGAGGATTATTATAAAGTGACACAGAAAGCTCACACAGGGTATGTGGCGGAGCTTTACCGCGTGATACGAAGAGACGGCGTGGAGCTTGTGCGTGAGAAGGTAAATACAAGCGAGTATGCGGCAACGCCGGAATATGTGACCGTGGGAAGTCCGGGCGGACAGTAAAGGATAGGAACCGTCCTGACGCGAAATTTATCCGGGCGAAGGAGGAGAAAGAATGAAGAGCCGGATGACGGAGAAAATACATTTTTGGAAGGAAAAATATTTTTCGGAGCAAATGCCGATCAAACAGCGACTCTTTAATGTGATTACACTTGGTGGAATCCTTGCGGGAGGAGCGTCGACGCTGCTTGGAATTATCTTGGGTTTCAGTATTATTTCCGTTGTTGAGACGACAGTGGTCTTTTTGATTTTGCTCTATTTGTTTTATCGGGCAAACAAATATGGTAAGTTTGATTCCGTGGCGGTGATGATCTGCATTGGAATAAATTTGATTTTGTTCCCATTAATTTATTTTTCGAATGGCGGAATGCATGGTGGTATGCCGCTCTGGTTTGTGCTGGGCGTGGTATTTAATTTTATGCTGCTTGAGGGCAGACGCTTTTATCTTGTACTCTTTGGCGGGTTTGCTGCGGTGATAGCCTGTGCGATCGGCTCGTATTATAATCCGGATTTTGTGATTCATATTGAGTCGGAATCAGGGCTGTATCTGGATATTTTGCAGAGTTTTTTGATTGTTTCTATAATTATTGGTGTGCTGATTCGTTTTCAGCTTGATGTCTACAAGAAAAAGAGTGAACAGCTTGAGGAGAAGACAAAGCAGCTTGAAGCACAGGCAAAAAAGCTTGAGGAGCAGACAATACAGCTTGAGCGTGCAGTAAGGGAGGCAGAGGCAGCAAACCAGGCAAAGCGAGATTTTCTTGCAAATATGAGCCATGAGATCCGCACCCCGTTAAATGTTGTTCTTGGCATGAATGAGATGATCCGCAGGGAGAGCAGGGAGACTTCAGTGCAAAAATATGCGCATAAGATTGAAGCGTCGGGCAATATTTTGCTTTCTCTGATCAATGATGTGCTGGATTTTTCGAAAATAGAGGCGGGAAATATGCAGCTTGTCCCCGTGCAGTATCAGATAAGCTCCGTAATCAGCGATATTGTGCTGCTAGTGACGGAGCGTATGCGCGGCAAGGATTTGAAATTAGATCTAAAGATTGATGAAATGCTGCCCTGTGTACTTTACGGAGACGAAGTGCGGATGAAGCAAATTATGTTAAATGTGCTTAATAATGCGGTAAAATACACAGAAAAAGGGACGATTACTTTTACTGTTTCTGGAAAGAAAAAGGAAGAGGGAAAATTTCTTTTATCTGTGTCAGTGAAGGATACAGGAATTGGTATTCGCAAGGAGGATATGGATAAACTTGCCCACGCATTTCAGCGCGTGGATGAACAGCGCAATGTCAATATTGAGGGAACCGGGCTGGGACTTAGTATTACGCAGAATTTCCTGATTATGATGGGAAGCGCGCTTGAAGTGGAGAGTGAGTACGGAAAGGGTTCTAATTTCTTCTTTACTGTGGAGCAGCCAATTATAGATGAACGCCCGATCGGAAAGATTAATCCGTATGAACTGCATTCGGAGGAGGAAATGACAGTTACTTACACGGCACCGGAGGCGGAAATTTTGGTAGTGGATGATAACCGGATGAATTTGGATGTATTTCGGGCTTTGCTAAAGAAGACAAGGGTGCGTGTGATGACGGCGGGCAGCGGGAAGGAATGTCTAAGGCTGGTAAAACGGCAGGAGTTCGATATTATTTTTCTTGATCATATGATGCCGGAAATGGACGGCGTGGAGACCTTAAGGCAGTTGAAAGTACTTTCGGATAATCTGTCAAAGGATGCACCAGTGATCGCGCTGACAGCAAACGCGGTGGCTGGGGCAAAGGAAGAGTACATAGGGCAGGGCTTTGCAGATTATTTGTCAAAGCCAGTACAGGGCAGCACATTGGAAAAGATGGTGCGCGATTACCTTCCGGAAAAATTGGTGCATATGGAGGGAAAAGAAGACGGGCGAGAAAAAGGGACAAAGGAGAAGGAGGAAAAGAAGAAAAGTGCAAAAGAAAACGTTTTCGAAAAGGATGGTAACAGCGGGAAAGGGCAGGATGTGCAGGAATCAGAATCCCATACAAATCTTGCGGAAGAGAAGTTTCCGGGTGAGAAACTTTTGGATACCCACCATATTCAGGCAGCGCGCGCACTTCCATATTTTGGAGATGATATAGAGATGTATCTGGAGATCCTGGAAGAATTTGGTGAGGGAATGCCGGAGCGCGTGGTAAAGCTGGAGGCCTCTGCGGCAGATTGCGCTTCCTATGCGATCTTAGTACACGCGTTGAAATCCAATGCAAAAAATGTCGGAGCAGAGGTACTTGGCGCGATGGCATATGAGCATGAGAAGGCGGCAAAGAAGGGAGATCGCAGCTATATTATGGAGAGTTTTGCGCAGATCAAAGGGGAGATGGAGATCGTAAACCGTGGAACTAAGAAGTTTTTCCGGGAATATGGAAAGAAGTAATATAAGTTTTCATTCGTGCTTGACTTTTGTAAAGTGCTGTGATAGAATATAGAAAATTTATTGAAAAGGCAAGGATGAGAAGGAGTAGCTGTTGCGGACGTTTTCAGAGAGGGGATGGCGGTGCAAATCCTTAATGGTGCAGCGGTGAAGCAGTCTCGGAGCTGCAGACCGAACTTGGGAAACCAGAAGTAGGCTCTGACGGAGGTCTTACCGTTAAAAGAGGCGTGGCATCGGAGCAATCCTGTGCCAACAGAGTGCAGAGTATTCTGAATTTAGGTGGTAACACGGACATGATGTTCGCCCTAAACTGGCCGTTCTGGTCAGCTTAGGGCGTTTTCTTTTTTTGCGTATGGACGCAGAAAGATTACAATAAAAGGAGGTGATTGGTTGAAAGCGGGGAAATTGCCGGGTGTGGTCGAGCAGCGTTCACTTCTTATGTATGTGGAGGCGGACAGAAAAACAGAAACGCAGAGAATGGAACCTGCGCAAATTGCTTACAGCGCGAAGAATAATGGGCATCAGTGTATACTGGCAACCGAACAGATGGGAATTTTTGGAAATGATCAGACAAAGGCGTTTTGCGTGGGAGCGTTGTTTGATCGGATATGTGCAAAATTGGCGGCATCCGGGGCATCCGGGGAGGTATTTTCCGTAAGTTTATCCCTGCCGCCAAGTCTTGAGGAGGGAGAGTTAAAGAAACTGGCGCAGATGATCGCGCAGAGTGCGAAAGAACGCGGAATTACCGCGTACAATGTACAGGCGCAGGGACGCTATGAATCTGTGGAAAAAGGAATTGTGCAGATGACAGTTGTAGGTGCGGGAATTGTACCTGTCTCACCAAATTTAAAAGTCGTGCAGCCTGCGGGAAAATCCATTGTGATGGCGGGGTTTGCAGCACTTGAAGCAACAGCGATATTTTTGCTGGAGCGGCGAGAATTTTTATTGCGCCGTCTCTCGGCAGGTTACCTTGCACAGGGACTTAAAAAAGTGAGCAAAACCGATGTGCAGGAAGCGGTTCACATTGCGTTTCATGCTGGGGCATTGGTTAAGACTGCGGGAGAGGGAGGTGTTTTCGCGGCACTCTGGGAGTTGGGAGAATATCTTGACTGCGGCATGGATTTAAGCCCCTATAATATTTTGCTGCATCAGGAAACAATTGAAGTGTGTGAGCTTTTAGATATCAGCCCCTATATGCTCGCCTCCGGCGGCTGCCTATTCGCCGTGACAGAGGATGCAGACGCACTGCTTTTAGCATATGAGAAAGCAGGTATTCCCGCCGCGAAAATCGGGGTGTTGAAGGAGGGGCGCGACCGTGTACTGCACAATGGGGAAGAGGAGCGATTCTTAGAGCCATTCCGGGCGGAGGAGATGTATCAGATGCTGGAAAGGGATTTGTAGGAGCAAAGCGAACAAAAATCCCTCCCAGGTAGTGGGTACTGGAAGGGGCATTTGCGGGACTAAAAAACAGCAGAAACTTGGAACAGCACCAGAAGGAATTTTAGGAGTGAAACGAAAAAAATCCCTTCCAGGAAAGGGTGCTGTGTAGAGTTTCTGCGGGACTAAAAATAGGAGGTAAATTATGGAAGACAGAAACAAAGATCAATTAAAGGAAGCGATTCTTCGCGCGATCGACAAGAATGCGAAGCTTTCCACAAAGGATCTGGCAGTTATGCTTGGCTATACGGAGGAGGAAGTGATTGTGTCCATCGCCGAGATGGAGGCGGATTCGGTTATCTGTGGTTACCCGACCTTAATCAACTGGGATAAGACAAGCCGCGAGCGCGTTACGGCACTGATTGAAGTCAAGGTAACGCCGCAGCGCGGGCAGGGATTTGACAAGATCGCTGAGCGCATCTACCGCTTTGACGAGGTGGAGTCCGTCTATCTGATGTCGGGCGGCTTTGATTTGACCGTGATTATTGATGGCAAAAGTATGCGCGAGGTAGCAAATTTTGTTTCCAGCAAACTCGCGCCGATGGAAGCCGTGTTAAGCTGCGCAACGCATTTTGTGTTAAAGAAATATAAGGAGCATGGTATTCCGCTGATAAGCAAAGTTGAAGATGAAAGGATGTTGATTACACCGTGAGAAATCCATTAAATAAAACCGTAACGGAAATCAAGCCGTCCGGAATACGGAAATTTTTTGATATTGTAAGCGAGATGAAGGATGCGATCTCTTTGGGTGTCGGCGAGCCGGATTTTGATACGCCGTGGCATATCCGTGAGGAGGGGATCTATTCGCTGGAAAAAGGGCGTACATTCTACACCTCAAACGCCGGGCTTGCAGAATTAAAAGAGGAAATCTGCCACTATTTAAAACGGAGGTTTCATCTTGAGTACAATCCGGCGAAGGAAACACTTGTAACCATCGGCGGCAGCGAGGCGATAGACATTGGACTGCGTGCCATATTAGATCCGGGTGATGAGGTGCTGATCCCGCAGCCAAGCTATGTTTCCTACCTGCCCTGTGTAATGCTTGCGGGCGGTGTGCCGGTTGTGATTGAGTTAAAAGCGGAAAATGAATTCCGTCTGACAAAGGAGGAAGTTCTTGATGCGGTTACAGAAAAAACAAAGGTGTTAATTATGCCATTTCCGAACAATCCGACCGGATCCATTATGACAAGGGAAGATCTGCAAGAGATTGCGGATGTGGTGATTGAGAGAGATCTTTTTGTGATTTCGGATGAGATCTATTCCGAGCTGACTTATGGTGACAATCATGTTTCCATCGCAGAGTTTCCGGGGATGAAGGAGCGAACCATTGTGATCAATGGCTTCTCAAAATCCTACGCGATGACTGGCTGGCGGCTTGGCTATGCGGCAGGACCGGAGAGTATTATTGCGCAGATGATAAAAATTCACCAATTTGCCATTATGTGTGCGCCGACGACAAGTCAGTACGCCGCAGTGGAGGCATTAAAGAATGGAGATGATGATGTTGCGATGATGCGCGAAGAGTACGATAAGCGCAGAAGATATGTGGTCAACGCGCTGCGCGAGATGGGGCTTGCCTGCTTTGAGCCAAGGGGTGCATTTTATGTGTTTCCGGATATTCGTAATACTGGAATGACCTCCGACGAGTTTGCGAACCGTCTGCTTGCCGAGGAGAAAGTGGCAGTTGTTCCGGGAACGGCATTCGGGGATTGCGGCGAGGGCTTCCTTCGAATTTCTTATGCGTATTCAATCGAAAATCTCAAAATCGCGCTGGGGAGAATGGAACACTTTGTTAAAAAACATAAGTGTGAAAACGGAATGGGCTGAAGGGTTTGCCTAAGAGTTTAGGGGGTGAGTCCGTTTCGTTCACAGATTTGAAAATGAACCTTTTGGAGGTTCATTTTCAAATTTGCGGGCAGGCTGTAATGGCTGTTTGCTCCGCGCGAGTTTCACGAATTGCCTATAATTCAAAAAAAAATTATAAAAATATAAGAATCGGCTTGAAAAACGGTTCCTAGTTATGGTAGAATAGCCTAAGATGCAATTTGACTAGAATATTGATATTACGGGAGGATAAAATATGGCGGCAGTAAACGCTGATTATATCAATCCATTTTTGCTTGCGTCAACTAAGGTGCTGAAAGATATGGTGATGTTGGACGCGAAGCTGGGGAAGCCTTATCTGAATAATAATTTGACTTTCAGTGCCGATTCTTTACTGATTATGTTAGGTGTTACGGGGGAGATGAAAGGTCAGGTCATTCTGTGTTTTCGCAATGATGTTGCACTTGATCTTGCATCTAAAATGTGTATGATGCCAATTACGGAAATGAGCGATCTGGCGCAGAGCGCGATCTGTGAGTTGTGCAACATGATTCTTGGAAATGCCGCGACGGTCTTCTCGACAAAGGGGATTACCATTGATATCACGCCACCGACCACCTGCCAGGGAGATGTTTCGTTTTCGACAGATTATGCGGCGAATATCTGTGTTCCTATCATTTATGAGAACGATAAGACAATCGAAATCAACGTTTCAATTAAAGGATGATGCGGAGCATCATCCTTTTTTTCACCTGTGGAAAGATGGAAAGGAAAAATGGAAATTTATGTTAAATATTGTTTTGCTTGAACCGGAAATTCCGGCAAATACCGGAAATATCGGGCGGACCTGTGTGGCGACGGGCAACAGCCTGCATTTGATCAAACCGTTGGGATTTGATATTTCAGAGAAGGCGGTGCGGCGTGCAGGGATGGATTACTGGTTTTCGCTTGATCTGTATGTATATGAAAACTATAAGGATTTCCTGGAAAAAAATCCGGGGGCAAAGATTTATATGGCGACGACAAAAGCGCGAAAAGTATATACGGAAGCTTCGTATGAATCTGATGCGTTTTTGATGTTCGGCAAGGAGAGTGCGGGAATTCCGGAGGAAATTTTAATGGAAAATCGGGAAAACTGTGTACGTATTCCCATGATGGGGGAGACGCGATCGCTCAATTTGAGCAATTCGGTGGCAATTCTTGTGTACGAGGCACTCAGGCAGCAGGACTTTTCGCATATGAAGCTTGCGGGACAGCTGCATCGCCATGAATGGTAGAATATGGGAAGGAATGAAAATGAACGAAAAAGTTTTAAAAACTCTTGAATTTAATAAGATCATTGAGAAGCTTGCGGGTTTTGCAGGTTCTGCGATGGGCAGGGAGAAATGTGAGGCACTTGTGCCAGTATCTGACCGCGAACAAGTTGAGGCATTGCAGCAGGAAACGGCGGATGCACTTTCAAGACTTTACAAAAAAGGGACGCTTTCCTTTTCCGGCTTGCCGGATATCGGTGCGTCCATCAAGCGTTTGGAGATCGGCTCAACCCTGGGCGCGGGCGAGCTGATGAAATTAAGCTCCATGCTAACTGCCACCCTGCGCGTAAAAAATTATGGCGCGAACGGAGGGGATGAGGTGCAGGACTCGCTAAGCGAGCGTTTTTCTCTGCTGGAGCCGCTCTCTATCTTAAATAATGAGATTGCGCGCTGTATTATCTCGGAGGAGGAGATTGCGGATGATGCAAGTCCGGGGCTAAAGAGTGTGCGTAGACAGATCAGGGCGGCGAACGACAAGATTCACGAGCAGCTTGCCAAGTTAATTACTGATTCCGGCACAAAACTGATGCTGCAGGACGCGATTGTCACAATGCGCAACGGGCGTTACTGTCTGCCCGTAAAGCAGGAGTATAAAAATTCTTTTGGCGGGATGCTGCATGATCAGTCGGCGACTGGATCGACCGCATTTATTGAGCCGGCTTCAGTGGTAAAATTAAATAATGAGCTGGCGGAACTTGGCATTCGCGAACAGCAGGAGATTGAAAAAGTACTTGCCGCATTGAGTGAACAGGCGGCGCAGCACACAAAGGATCTCGCCTTTAACCGGGCGACACTCGCGGAATTCGACTTTATTTTTGCGCGTGCGGTGTTAGCAAAGCAGATGAAGGCAATACAGCCGAAATTTAATGATCGCCGCTATATCAATATTAGAAAAGGCCGTCATCCGCTGATTGATCCACACAGAGTAGTACCGATTGATATTTATTTGGGCGATGCATTTAATCTGCTTGTGATCACCGGGCCAAATACGGGCGGCAAGACGGTCTCCTTAAAAACTGTGGGCTTGTTTACCTTGATGGGGCAGGCAGGGCTTCATATTCCGGCGATGGATGGCTCGGAGCTGGGGATTTTTAAGGAGGTCTATGCGGATATCGGCGATGAGCAGAGTATTGAGCAGAGTTTGAGTACATTCTCATCGCATATGACAAACACAGTAAAGATTTTGGAGTGTGCGGATGAGGAGTCTCTGACCTTATTTGACGAGTTGGGAGCGGGAACCGACCCGACAGAGGGCGCGGCACTCGCAATGTCGATCCTAACTTATCTGCACAACCTTGGCGCGCGCACAATGGCGACAACACATTACAGCGAGCTAAAAATTTTCGCGCTTTCAACCGAGGGGGTATCCAACGCCTGCTGTGAGTTTGACGTGGAGACGCTGCGCCCGACTTACCGGCTTTTAATTGGCATTCCGGGCAAGAGCAATGCGTTTGCCATCTCATCAAAACTTGGTCTGCCAGAGTTTATTATCGAGCGGGCAAGAGAGTTTATCGGCACAAAGGACGAGAGTTTTGAAGATGTGATAAGCCGCTTGGAGGAGAGCCGGATCGCAATGGAAAAAGAGCGGGCGGAAACAACAAGGCTGCACGCGGAGGCGGAGGAACTGCGAAGAAAGTTTGCGGAGAAAAATACCCGTATTGACAATGCAAAAGACCGTGTTCTGCGCGAGGCAAATGAGAAGGCACGCGATATTTTGCAGGAGGCGAAGGATTACGCGGACGAGGTTATTCGCAAGTACAATAAATGGGGTCAGATCGGTGCAGGAAAGGAGATGGAGCAGGAGCGCGACGCGCTGCGGGAAAAACTTGGCGATAAAGATAACAGCTTGGCATTAAAAGCGAAGAAAGCGAAAAAGAAGATGGCACCGGAGGATTTTAAGGTCGGTGATACGGTGCATGTACTTAGCCTCAATCTAAAAGGCACAGTAAGTACACTTCCGAATGTCAAGGGGGATCTCTATGTGCAGATGGGAATTTTGCGCTCTCTTGTCAATATCCGTGATATTGAGCCAGCCGAGGCGGAGCCGGACGAAGAGGAGAAAAAGGCAAAGACTTCAAGCGGAAAAATCCGCATGAGCAAATCGCTGAATATTAGCACAGAGTTAAATATTATCGGCAAGCGCGTGGACGAGGCAATGTCTTTGGTGGACAAATATTTAGACGATGCTTACTTAGCGCATCTGCCGAAAGTGACCATTATCCACGGCAGGGGAACGGGGGCGTTAAAAGAGGCAGTACACTCGCATTTAAAGCGCGCAAAATATGTGAAATCCTTCCGCATCGGCGAGTTTGGCGAGGGTGATCACGGGGTTACCATTGTGGAGTTTAAATAAAATTTTATGGGGAAGTAGGGAAGTTGTATGGCGGAAAAACAAAAAATTTTAATTGTGGACGATGATGAGAATATTGCGGAGCTGATTTCCCTGTATCTTGTAAAAGAGTGCTTTGATACGAGGATTGTGCATGACGGGGAAATGGCGATATTGCAGTACAAGGATTATAAGCCAAATTTAATCTTGCTTGACTTGATGCTGCCGGGGATTGACGGGTATGAAGTATGCCGGGAAGTGCGCAGAGAATCGAAGGTGCCGATTATTATGCTCTCCGCCAAGGGGGAGGTTTTTGATAAGGTGCTGGGGCTTGAACTGGGTGCGGACGACTATATCATGAAGCCGTTTGACTCAAAAGAACTGGTGGCGCGTGTGAAGGCAGTGCTGCGCCGTTTTTTTGCAGAGGAGGAAAAAAAGGCAGCCCTTTTGATGGAAAATTCCGGTGAGTTTGTTTCCTACCCGGATCTTATGATTAGTCAGACGAATTACGAAGTGACTTACCGGGGGCGGCGTGTGGAGATGCCGCCAAAAGAATTAGAATTGTTTTATTTTCTTGCATCGCATCCGAATCAAGTGTTTACGCGCGAGCAGCTTCTTGATCATATTTGGGGGTATGAGTATATTGGAGATACGCGCACAGTGGATGTGCATATCAAAAGACTGCGCGAGAAGATTAAGAATCATGATCAGTGGGGATTGGCAACGGTCTGGGGGATCGGCTACAAATTTGAGGCGAAAACAAAGCCGGTAAGGTAAATCCAATGAAGCATAAAGCACTTTTAAAACTGGTTTTGTGCTATGTTGTGGCAGCACTTTCGATGTTTGTAATGCTCAATTATTTTGGTGCGAAACGCCTGAATGCGCAGTTTGAAAAGGAAAAGGCCGATCTTTTGACGGAGGAGGCGGGAATGATTGCGGAGGAATATGTTACTCCGTACTATCGTGACGCTACAAGACTGAGCGATATGTTAGTACAGCTGCGCAGTATTGACCGCTTCCTTGGAACGCGCATCTGGGTGGTCAATACAAACGGCACTGTCTTTGTTGATACTGGGGAGGGGAGCGCGGCGCGCGGCATCAATGTGGACAACTACAATCCGAAATTTCTTGATGAGATTGTGACGGCGAGTTATCTGACAAAAATCACATTTCCCGGCGTTATGCCTGATCCGATGTTGGCGGTGGCACAGCCTATTTATTTGAACTATTCGCTGCGCGCCTATGTCTGTATTTTTTTGCCGATGACTTCGGTAAAACAATCAGTCACGCAGTACCTTGATATTGTAAATATCTGCTATATTGCGTTTATGGTTGTGCTTCTTGTGATTTTTGCAGTGATCTACATAATTACACTTGCACCGGTGCGGCGCATGACGAGAGTGACAGAGGAGTATGCAAGAGGACATTTTGATGTGCCAATGAAAGTCCGATCGCATGACGAGTACAAAAGTCTGGCGAACGCCATTAAGTTTATGGCGGACGAATATAAGAATCTGGATGATTATCAGAAAAAATTTGTTGGAAATATTTCCCATGACTTTCGCTCCCCGCTAACTTCCATTAAGGGTTATGCAGAGGCGATGGCGGACGGCACCATCCCGCAGGAGATGCAGAAAAAATATCTTGATATTATTCTTTTTGAGACGGAGCGTCTGACAAAGCTGACAACCAGTCTGCTCACGTTAAATGGGTTTGAAAACAAAGG
>CAJUCG010000070.1 GCA_910585065.1 uncultured Lachnospiraceae bacterium | reverse complement strand
GAATTGGAATGATCTGGGAGTCCGGCGATCCTTGGGAGCAGGGATTTTCCCATGCAATAGAATATTTTAGAGAAAATGGAGATTTAAATGTTCCTAACCAATATAGCTGTGTGGACGGTTATCGGCTGGGCAAATGGATCTCGAATCAACGTTTTTTATACGGAAGTTCAAGGGGAAAAGAACCGGGGGAAGAGCGAATTCAAAGACTTAACGCGATCGGGATGATCTGGAGTGCGAAAAGAGGAAGACGCTCAGCGAAAAAAGATTTTTAAATCAAATTGTCGCTTTGCCGCATTTGGTTTGGGAATTATTTATGAAAAAAGAGATTTATGCGGTTATTTTGAAAGACGGACTAGATAAAAGTTCGCGAAAGAATAATCGGATGAAATGGCGAAGCCCGCCTTTTTTTACGCGCAGACTCATGAATGTGCGCAAACGCAAGTCATTATTAAGAAACGAACAAATGTAAGAAAGAGATCGAAAAATCAAACAGATACAATAAAAAGGAATTAAAAAAATGGGAAATATCGATTATCTATCCGACCCGCGCTTTATGAAAATTAAGCCCTTCCAGAAAACATTATGGCTTTCTTCACCCACCATGCACGGCGAAGAACAGAAATATGTGGATGAAGCGATCCGCACAAACTGGGTTTCCACAGTCGGAAAAAATATTGACGAAGTGGAGCGAATTACCGCACAGAAGATTGGGAGAAACTATGCAGTAGCACTTTCTTCCGGCACAGCAGCACTCCATCTGGGCATTCGGCTCTGCGGGGAAAAGCTTTACGGACAGCCCAAGGTGGGACAGGGCACGCTTGCGGGACATAAAGTTTTTTGCTCCGACTTAACTTTTGACGCAACGGTAAATCCTGTGGCATATGAGGGCGGCGAGGCAGTTTTTATTGACACGGAATATGAAACCTGGAACATGGATCCAAAGGCACTTGAGCGGGCATTTCAGATTTACCCGGATGTGCGCTTGGTTGTCATGGCACATCTATATGGAACTCCCGGAAAAATTGAGGAAATCAAGGAAATTTGTAATACACACAACGCGCTTTTGATTGAGGATGCCGCGGAATCTTTTGGGGCGACCTATCAGGGGATGCAGACAGGAGTCTTTGGAGAGGTATCTGTGATCTCCTACAACGGAAATAAGATTATCACTGGTTCCTCCGGCGGAATGCTTCTTACAGATGTACAGAAAGATGCAGACAAAGTGCGAAAATGGTCAACACAGAGCAGAGAAGCTGCCGCCTGGTATCAGCATGAAGAACTCGGCTACAATTACCGGATGAGCAATGTAATTGCGGGTGTGGTGCGGGGACAGTTGCCATACCTTACCGAACATATCACACAGAAAAAAGAGATCTATGAACGGTATCAAAAAAAATTTGGGGAAATGGGACTTCCAGTAAAAATGAACCCGTTTGATAAAGAAAAGAGTAAGCCTAATTTTTGGCTGAGTTGTCTGTTGCTTGAACCCGAAGCCCTATGTAAGCAGGTTCGTGGGGAGAGAGAAAGTCTTTATGTAAGCGAGAGAGGGAAATCCTGTCCAAGTGAGATTCTAGGAGTGCTTTCCTCATTTGGCGCGGAGGGAAGACCTATCTGGAAGCCAATGCATTTACAGCCGATTTATCGGATGAATGCGTTTGTGACAAAGGACGGGAGTGGGCGCGGAGGAAGCAATGCCTATATAAAAAGGGAAATAGTCTGCGATGTGGGAGCGGATCTCTTTGAGAGAGGATTGTGCCTGCCAAGTGATAATAAGATGACGAAAGAGGAACAGGAAAGGGTAATAGAGATTGTGGGGAGATGTTTTGGGTAGAAAGAGTAAAGAAAAGGAAGAACTTCTCTAATTGATACTTAATTTCATGAGATGACGAAAATAGAAAAGATAGGGGAAGGAATAAAAAAGTGAACAGGAAAAAGAAGATTTATCAAAGATACATAAAAAGACCAATGGACTTGATCTGTGCATTGTTTGGGCTTATTTTTTTAAGTCCGATAATATGCATTGTTGCGATACTTGTAAGGGTAAAACTTGGCTCACCTGTGATTTTTGTGCAGGAAAGACCGGGGAAGGATGAGAAAATTTTTAAGTTGTATAAATTTCGGAGTATGTCGGATGAGAGGGGAAAGGATGGAAAATTACTGCCAGATGAAAAGAGGTTAGGGAAATTTGGAAAATTATTGCGCTCTACAAGTTTGGACGAGCTTCCGGAACTGGTGAATATTTTAAAAGGAGAGATGAGTCTGGTTGGACCAAGACCATTGTTAGTAAAGTATTTGCCGTGCTATGATAAAAGGCAGCGTAAAAGACATCTTGTCAGACCGGGACTTACTGGCTATGCACAGGTGCATGGAAGAAATACAAGTTCGTGGGAGGAACGGTTAGAACGGGATGTGTGGTATGTGGAACATATATCGTTTTTGGGGGATATAAAAATTATTTTGCAGACCATTCAGGCAGTATTAAAGAGACAGGGGATTTCTTCGGAAACCTGTGTGACAATGGAAGAGTTTACAGGAAAGAAAATATGAAGCGATTGGCAATTATTGGCGCGGGTGGTCATGGAAAAGTGATCGCAGATATCGCCGTTTTAAATGGATATGAAGAGATTGTTTTCCTGGATGATAATGAAAATATAACAGAGTGCGGCAGTTATCCTGTAATCGGACGATGTAAAGAAGCAAAAGAACTTACCGCAGATATTATTATTGGAATCGGAAATGCAAAGATAAGAAAGCAGATCCATACGTCTTTAGGCGAAAAAAATATAGTGACATTGATTCATCCAGATGCTGTTATCGCAAAAGGTACAGTAATAGGAGCAGGAAGCGTGGTAATGGCAGGAACAGTAATCAATCCAGGAGTGAGGATTGGCAAGGGCTGCATTATAAATACTTGTTCTTCTATTGATCATGATTGTAATGTGGGGGATTTTGTTCATATTGCTGTGGGAAGCCATCTGTGCGGAATGGTAGCGATTGGGGAGGAAACTTGGATTGGTGCGGGGGCAACCGTCAATAATAATGTATCAGTTTGTTGTGATTGTGTAATTGGAGCGGGTGCAGTTGTGGTAAAGGATATTAGAAAACCGGATACTTATATTGGAGTACCTGCAAAGGGGGTTAAAATGAAACATAAAAATACTAACCGGGGGGGGGGTAAAACCCTTATGTATTAAAGAAAAAGAAGTGGGCGTATTCTGCTCCTATGTGGCATAGGGGGAGATGTGGGATGTTAAAAAATTTATATATTCTTGGAGCGGGTGGTTTTGGAAGAGAGGTTGCATGGTTGGTGGAACGGATCAATGAAAAAGAAATGACCTGGAACCTTGAAGGATTTCTTGATGACAATCAAAAGATTATGGGAACGTGGTTGGCAGGATATCCTGTAATAGGAACTTGCAAATTTCTTGAGAACTGTTCAGAGGAAACCTGGGTAGTATGTGCAGTTGGGTGTGCAAAAACAAGAAAATGCATTATTGATCAAGTGAAAAAGTTGCAGAGAGTAAGATTTGCAACTTTGATTGATCCGAGTGTACTTTATGCAAAAGAAATGAAAATTGGAGAAGGAAGTATTATTTGTGCCAAAACAGTGATAACCGTTGATGTTGAAATTGGCAGTCATGTCATTATCAATCTCGATTGCACGATTGGACATGATGCGAGGATTGAAGATTTTGTGACAATTTATCCGGGCGCGAATATTTCAGGGAGAGTTTTTATTGGAGAATGCGCGGAACTTGGAACGGGGATGCAAGTGATCCAGGGGAAAAAGATTTGTCAGGGAAGTAGGGTTGGAGCGGGGGCAGTTGTAGTAAGGGATATTGTAGAGGAAGGAACCTATGCGGGGGTGCCAGCGAAACGTTTAGAAATTAAAGAAACCATTTGATAAAAAATTTGTTGGAGGTTAGTAATATGAATATATTATTTATGACAATGCTTATACTGGAAGATATCAAAATTCATAATATTTATTCTGATCTGATGCAGGAGTTTATAGAAAATGGGCATCATCCGTATATTGTCACTCCAAGAGAGAGAAAAATGGGAGAGAAGACTGAACTTTTAAAGTTTGAAAAGTATAGTTTGTTAAAAGTGCAAATTGGAAATATTAATAATGTATCATTTATTGAAAAAGGGATCTCAACAGTTACATTAAGCGGAAATTTTTACCGTGCAATTCGGAAATATTTTGGAAATATAAAATTTGATTTAATTTTATATTCCACTCCACCTATCACTTTAGCAAAGCCGATAGAAAAGTTAAAAAAATATTTTGGATGTAAAACCTATTTGATGCTAAAAGATATCTTTCCGCAAAATGCGGTGGATTTGGGTATGTTTTCTAAAACAAGTTTGGTATACAAATATTTTCGAAGGGTTGAAAAAAATCTTTATGCAATTTCCGATCGGATTGGCTGTATGTCACCTGCCAATGTGGATTATATACTAAAACATAATCCGGAAATTGATCCAGGGATTGTGGAACTTTGTCCAAACAGCATTAAGGTGATGGATATGCGAATTGGACAGGCAGAGCGTGAAGCAATTCGAAAAAAATATAAACTTCCGTTGGATAAAAAAGTTTTTATCTATGGAGGAAACCTTGGAAAACCACAGGGAATTCCGTTTTTAATAGAGTGTCTTAATTCACAATTGAATAATTTAGATACATATTTTTTGATTGTAGGAGAGGGCACGGAATTTGGAAAGCTGAAAGCATTTTTTAAACAAAAGCAACCGAAAAATATGAAATTGATGCGACGTTTACCCAAAGAGGAATATGATTGTATTGTAGCTGCCTGTGATGTTGGAATGATTTTTTTGGATTACCAGTTTACGATTCCGAATTTTCCAAGTAGATTACTTTCTTATATGCAGGCAGGAGTGCCTGTATTGGCTTGTACAGATCGACATACGGATATTGGACAAATAATCATTGAGGGAGCACTTGGTTGGTGGTGTGAGAGTAATGATAAAGAAAAATTTGTTAATATAATAAAACAAATATGTAATACTTCGTTAGATAAATATAGAGAGCATATTTTAAAGTATACAAAGAAATATTATGATATTAAAGTTAGCTATAGAGCAATTGAGTCATTGTGGAGCGATTATTGATGTTGAAGAAGGTGCTTATGACCAAAAGTGATATACAGAATATTATAAATGATTAAACTTTGTAAAAAGATTAACGTTGATAAAGGATGGGATAAAATATGAAAATTGCAGTGGCAGGAACGGGATATGTTGGACTGAGTTTGGCAGTGCTGTTAAGTCAGTATAATGATGTTATAGCTGTAGATATTGTTTTAGAAAAAGTTGAGAAGATTAATAGATGGGAAAGTCCTATTCAAGATGAATATATCGAAAAATATTTAGCTGAGCATAAAGAGCGTAATCTGCATCTTGCAGCTACAACTGACGGGGCATCCGCATATGCTTCTGCTGACTTTGTGGTTATCGCTGCGCCTACTAATTATGACCCTCAAAAGAATTTTTTTGACTGTTCTGCAGTTGAGGCAGTAATCGATTTGGTATTAAAGAGTAGCAAGACAGCCATAATGGTACTTAAGTCCACCATTCCCGTTGGATATACTGAAAAGGTACGAGAGCAGTTTCATACAGACAGGATACTGTTCTCTCCAGAGTTTTTGAGGGAATCAAAAGCTCTTTACGATAACCTCTATCCTAGTCGTATCATTGTGGGCTGCGATGAGAAGGACAGAGAAAAGGCTGAAACTTTTGCGGAATTACTTCAGGTAGGCGCAAAGAAGAAAGATATACCTACACTTTTTATGGGTTTTAAGGAAGCAGAAGCCGTTAAGCTTTTCGCAAATACCTATCTGGCTCTCCGTGTAAGTTATTTTAATGAACTTGATACATATGCGGAAATGAAAGGATTGAACACTCGTTCTATTATTGATGGGGTCTGTTTAGATCCACGTATTGGTACTCATTACAATAATCCAAGTTTCGGTTATGGTGGATATTGTCTGCCAAAGGATGCAAAGCAGCTTCTCGCCAACTTCCAGGACGTGCCTGAAAATCTTATTCAGGCGATTGTGGAAAGTAATAGGACAAGAAAAGAGCATATTGCAGACAGGGTTCTTGAGAAAGTTGGATATTACACAGCAAACAGTGAATGGAACACCAAGATGGAGAGAGCAATTACAATTGGGGTGTATAGGTTGACGATGAAGAGTAATAGTGATAATTTCCGGCAAAGTTCAATCCAAGGAGTTATGAAGCGGTTAAAGGCCAAGGGTGCAACCGTAATCATCTATGAGCCAACACTCCTTGACGGCACTACCTTCTTTGGAAGCCTAGTTGTGAATGATATAGAGAAGTTCAAAAAGACAACGGATTCTATTATCGCTAATCGATACGACAATGTTTTGGATGATGTGGAAGACAAGGTATATACCAGAGATTTATTTAGAAGAGACTAGTGATGTGCTTAGCCATGTAGTGAAAAAATTCAAAGATATTACATTACGCTGTGAAAAATGTATATTGCATTATTGAGGGAAGATTAAAATGAAGATTATGATTGTTATGGAGGGCTTTTTTCCAGGAAAAAAATATGGTGGTCCTCCTGTAAGTGTTGACAATTTTTGCTCTTTTATGAAAAATTATAATTGCTATATAGTAACTAAAGATCATGATTTACTCGAATCGAAAAGATTCTCTAATATACAAGAAGGATGGAATGATAGGGAGAACTGTAAAGTATTATACCTCTCAGATTCGAAGTATAAGAAGATTACCTTTGAAAAAGTGATTGATGAAATCACACCTGATATTCTTTATCTTCAAGGGGTGTTTCAATCCTGCGTGTTTCCCTGTCTGCAATTAGCGAGGAAACATCATATTAAAGTCCTTCTTGCTCCCCGAGGAGAGTTATGTGCTGGTGCCTTGAATATAAAAAGGTATAAAAAATTCCTATATATTATAATATTAAAGGCTATTGGTCTGGTTAAGAATATTCATTGGCAATCTACAAGTAATGAAGAAACTGCAGCGATTAAAAAATGGATGAAAGTGGATGAAGCATATATTCATAGTTTAGATAATATTCCATCCATTATGAAAAGGAAATACCCAAGAAAAGAAAAAGTGGCGGGAGAAGGCAGATTTATATTTCTCTCTCGAATTCATCCAAAGAAAAATTTATTGTCTGCAATCAGATACTTTCAAAATCTGACAGGAAAGGCGGAATTTGATATTTATGGACCGATAGAAGATGAGGTATATTGGAAGAAATGTCAGAGTGAAATAAAGAAACTTCCCAAAAATATTCAGGTAAGATATAAGGGGCTTGTAGGACATGAGCAAGTTCATCAGGTATTTAGTCAATATAATGCGTTTCTTTTTCCTACATTAAGTGAAAATTATGGTCATGTTATTGCTGAAAGTTTGATCGCTGGAACACCTGTAATTATCAGTGATCAAACTCCGTGGAGAGGGCTTGAATTGGCTGGAGGCGGATGGGATATTAATCTTTCAAATGAAGAAAAATTTAGGGAAATTATTGAAAAAATTATTGCATTGAATAAACTAGAATATGAATATATTCATCAGCGGGCAATAGCATATATAGAGCAGAAACTAAATATTCAAGTTTTAAAAAAACAGTACTTGTCAGTTTTCGATAAGGTACTGCAGCGATAAGGAAGTGTATATATGATTTACTATGCTGCTTATTACAGCACAAAAAATAGTAAAAGAGTAAAAAACTATGCAGGGGAAGATAAGATTGATTATATTTGTGAAGCGATAAATAATATCGGAGAAGATGTTATTTTAATTTCAAATGCGAAAACAACGCAGAGGAAATTTGCTAGGAGTGAGAGCATTCAATTATCTGAGCATACCAGATTGTTTTATTTTTCTTCACTTCCACGGATAAATATGCTTATTCATGTCTTAGATGTTCTTTGGGGGTATATGCAGCTTTGTATTTATGTATTCTTACATGTGAAAAAAAATGATACGGTACTTGTATATCATTCGCTGGGTTATCGAGGATTATGGGGCTTTCTGCGAAGAATTAAAAAATTTAATTATGTGCTGGAAGTTGAAGAATTATTCCAAGCTTTTCAAGCATCAACATCAAGTTATAAGAAAAAAGAACGAAGAGTATTTAAGTATCCTGATGCATATTTATTTTCAAATTCTCTACTCGCAGAGGAAATCAATATTTTAAATAAACCAAGTGTCATTATCAATGGAATATACCGTAAGAACGTAGTCGAGAATAAAACAAAAGGGGAAAAGATAAAAGTCGTGTACGCAGGAAGCCTCGAAAAGCAAAAGGGTGTCGATTATGTCATTGCATCGGCAAGGTATTTGCACGAGAAATATGAAGTACATATCATTGGATTTGGAACCGATAAAGATATAGATAGAGTAAATACGTTAATCGAAGAGACTAAGGGAATTGGTAGTCAAGTAACTTACGATGGAATTTATAAAGGTAAAGAATATTTGAGGTATCTTCAGTCCTGTGATATCGGGATATGTATACAGGACGAGAGTGATGAATTTAATAAATACGAATATCCGTCAAAAATTTTTTCATATCTTTCAAATGGTCTTCAAGTGGTGGCTAATGATTTGATTCAACTTCGAAAGAGCGATATTTTTCCTTATTTGCATATTGCAAGTAGTCAAAAGCCTAAGGAAGTAGCCTTAGCTGTTGAATCATGTTCTGATAGTATTTTAGATTCTTATGAAATTTTGAAAATATTGGATGAAAAATTCAAAGAACAGATTAAGTCAATAATACGGAGGTAAATGATTATGGCTATGAATAATATTCTAATTGTAGGTGCTCATTTTGATGATGCAGAACTTGGAGTAGGAGGTACCGCTGCAAAATTAGCTGCGCAAGGTAAGAATGTTTATAAGCTTACTCTTACTGATAATGTAACAAATTTTTCTGCAATGAATATAAATGTTGACTTTGAGTCAAGTAGACAGCAAAGTGCTAAGGCGTGTGAAATTCTTGGTATTAAGGAAATTATTGACTTTGAGCCAGTAGCTTGCAGTGAACTTCAATATACAAAAGAAATTATGCAAAAAGTCGAAAAGTATGTGTTTGATTTAAATATAGATACAATTTTTACGCATTTTAACGCGGACATGAATACGGATCATGTAGCGGCCTCCCGAATAAGCCGCACAGCAGGACGACATTGTAAGAATATCATCCAATTCCAATCAAATGGATATGTGCTTGAAAATGTATTCTATCCCACTTTTTTTGTGGATATCAGTGATTTTGTAGAGAAAAAAAGACAGGCACTTGCTTGCTATGGACAAGAACACAATAGATTTGATAGCTTATTTGAGGTTTCTATTGATAGAAATAAAGTTTGGGGTTATCCGAATAAATGTGCATATGCAGAGGGGTTCAATATTATTAAAATATTGATGGAGTAATATATTAAATAATATATATTTATATATTTTATCTTCAAAAACAAATGAATATTAAAGTACAGATGCTAATATTGTTTGTTTAACTCTATAAGATGAAAACAAAGAGAGGTAATTGATGGCGATGGAATATCAAGTTAAAAAAAATAGAAATATAGAAGAAATCATGTTTTTATTTATAGTAATAGATATATTATTTTTACCTTACTTTACCCTGATGACCGTCAGTTATTCCGTTCCGATAGTTTGGCTTTGGGCTATATATAATCACAAAATATTATTTCGCGGGCGTGAAGGAAAAATAATTTTAGCAGCAATATTAATAATGTTTGTTTCAACGTGTATTAATCCAATATATTCGAGTACTGTTGTCTTGGAAACTACATTTTCAACTTCTGTCAAAAGATTAATTCAGTATATCACATTATTTTTTCTGCTGATTTTTTTTAAGGAAATTTTTAAAAAGTACAATAAAAATATAGACAAGATATTACTCATATTCCTTTTATATGTATTTGTACTATCATGCCTTTTTTTTCTTTTTCCTTATAAATACGGAACATTGAAACTTGCTATTAATCCTTCTGATAATCATACAAGACGTTTTTTGCAAGGTATACTTGTTTATAGATTTAATTTTTTATGGACTGATCCAAATAATGTTGCATATGCGGTAACGGGGATCGAGATATATCTATTACTTAGAGGAAAATTATCCACTCTAAAGAAATTTTTTGTTCTTGCCAGTTCAATGTTTATTATATTAGCAACTGCTAGTGCAGGGGGAATAGTTTCATTTATTGTTGGCAATTTTTTATTGTTTTTAAGTGTAATATTCAATAATTCTTCATTGACCGTAAAAGTTAAAATTAATACTTTATTGATTGGATTTTTTTTAATAGTCCTGTCTGTAATAATTTTATTTCAAACAAATATGTTTGAAAGTATTGTAATCCCAATGGTGACAAAATTTCAAAACAGGATGGCAGTATATCAAACCAGTAATAATATTACTGGTGGGAGACTGGATGATTTCAAGCATTCCATTGCGATAATGAGTCCAATATTTCTGTTCATTGGTTCAGGGCACGAAGGATTTACAACAGAAATAGGACATTTGTATTTAATAGGAATGTATGGGGCTATTGCATATGTATGTTATATGAATATTTTTTTTGGTAGATTTGGGAACCAAAAGAGACGGGATTATGTCTGGATTGTTCCGTTCTTTATAGGATTTACAATGAATATATGTATAGGAGAATATAAATGGTTAGCAATTTATTTGCTGTTATTGGCTGTATGCAGATACCGAGCAGATGAGATAATTATGGAATAATCTATTGAATAAAATAATTATTTAGGAGATTGGGAAAAGCCTTTACATAATTAAATAGAAATTATTTAAATTATGTCGAAGAAATTTTAAATTATGGAGGAATTAAATGAAGTGTATTAGATTAATAAAAAGTGATTTGAAAAGATTATGCGATACTCCAAACATGAAATCATTCTTTCGATGGTATTTTTTCCCACAGTCAAGTACTTTTCCACATGATGTCTGGTTCAGAATTCTTCAAGCTTGTAAAAAGAATGTTTTTACAAAATACACAGTGGGTTTATATGCTTATCTGAGAGAAAGGCACTTTGCTTTAAAATACGGCGTGCATATAAATAGTAATATTAGTGTTGGAGAAGGACTTCTTATTGTACACGGGGGAGGGGTTTATTTAAATACTTCATCGATAGGGAATAATTTTACCTGTTTTCAATCAGTTACTCTTGGAAAAAATAAAAATGGTATACCACTGGTGGAGGATAATGTGACCGTATATCCAGGAGCAGTCGTTGTAGGCAAAATTATCTTACATAATGGATGTTCAGTAGGAGCGAATTCTTATGTTGATAAAGACGTAGAAAATAATGCTACAGTATATGGATCACCTGCTAAGAAAATAAAATAACCTACCGATTCTTTATTGGAGAGAAATAATGGGTAAAACTAAAACACTTGCAAAAAATACAGCGATAATAGGTTTGGGAACTTTAAGCACAAAAATATTGACATTTTTGCTTTTGCCATTATATACGAATATTTTAAATCCAGATGATTATGGATTAATTGATGTTTTAATGACGATGAGCAGTTTAATCATTCCATTTGTTACATTAGAAATGAACTCTGGAGTTTTTCGTTTTTTAATTGGCTTTGAAGATGGGGAAAATTATTCCTATAAAAAAATAGTTTCAACTGGTGTTGCAATAGAAACAATGGGATTGATAATAACATTATTAATATCTCTGGTAGTAAATTTATTTTTTAATATACCACATTTTATGGCGATTGTTGTTTATATAGTTTCACTTTCAGCTTCTAAACTTATATTGGACTTAACAAGGGGATTTAGTGATATTGTTGCATATTCGATTGCAAATTTAATCATCACTTTGTTTTCGTTATGTTTGAACATCGTATTTATTCTTGTGTTTAAATGGGGAGCGGTGTCTATACTAATCGCGACAGCAATTGGTAATTTTTCGGGTTCAGTATTCTTATTTTTTAAAGAAAGACTATATAAATATATTGGAAAGTGCCAAATAAATAAAGATATTGGAAAGAAAATGCTGAAATACACTCTTCCACTAATTTTAAATACTGTATCATGGTGGATTGTGAGTGCAGCAGATAGGATAATTATTTTGGGATGTATAGGTGCAACAGCAAATGGGATATATGCAGCGGCTCATAAAATTCCAAGTATCTATACAACACTATTTGCTGTATTCTGTCTAGCATGGACGGAATCAGTCGCGCGAAACGAATCAGATAAGATTTTTGTAAAGAGAACAGTAGAGATAAGTGTAAAGATAATGATATATATGTTGCTTGGAATTATTTCATGTTCAAGTTTATTTTTTAATATTTTGATAGGTGATGAATACTCAAGTTGCTATTGGCATATTTTAATTCTTTTGATTGCTATTTTTTTCTCTTCTCTATCCTCTTTATATGGTGGGATATTCAGCGGGAAGATGGATTCAAAGACAATCGCGTATACAACTATTATTGGTGCTGTGATTAATATTATTGTTAATCTGGGGCTAGTTAACTATATTGGTCTTTATGCTGCATCTATTTCGACTACTATATCATATATTGTTATCAGTTTGATAAGAAATAAACAAGTAAAAAAATGGTATAAAATTAAACTCTTTTCAATGAAAGATATTATTTTTATTCCACTTGGAGTACTATGTATAGTTGGATATTACTTCCATAGCAATATTATTAACATTATAACGATTATAACAATCATCATTTGTTTTGTTCTTTTTAATAGAAATATATTAAATATTATTTTTATTAAAACAAAGAATAGAAAGTAGCAGGAGATGAATCCGATATGTCGAAAATTATTAGTGTAATAAGAGCGTTGCTTTTGGTGATACTTGCATTACTTTATCGATTAGCTACATTGCCTATACCCAAGAAGAAGAATCTTTGGATTTTTGGTAGTTGGAAAGGTAAGAACTTTTCTGATAATTCACGCACTTTATTTGAATATGTTCAAAAGAATCATCCCGAAATTGAGTCTGTTTGGATTTCAAAAAATGAGAAAGTTCTTAGTGAAGTGAGGGCTCTGGGACATAAAACAATAGATTATAGAACATTGTATGGTAAGCTATTTGTCACAAGGGCAATGGTAAGCATACAAACAGAAAGTAATGAGGATACCGGAAAATTTAAAATAAGCAGAACAAAAATCATTCAATTATGGCATGGAATTGGTGATGCAAAGACTATATATAGTTCCATGAATCCCATAAAGAAGTGGATAGTTGAAATATATTCTGAGACACATCAAAAATCTCTTTGGATGACTTCTTCTGAACACCAAAAAGATAATATTCATGAGTATTTTAAAACGCCGCTTAAAAATATATATGTAACAGGAACTCCAAGAACTGATGCAATATTAGAGCGTAAAAAACATGATTATTTTGAAAGCTTAAAAAATCAATATTGTAATGCAAAACTAATTGCGTATATGCCTACACACAGAAAATTTGGAGAGAATCAGTATAATATTTTAGAACAGTCTGAATTAGAAATGGTCAATAATTTCTTGCGGACAAATAATATGCTTTTGCTTATTAAGCCTCATCCATTAGAAGCGTACAAGTATAAAAATAAGAATACACAATATTCGAACATTATTATTTTGTTAGGTGAAGTTTTTAGTAATACTCAAGCTTATCTACATTACTTTGACGCGCTTATATCAGATTACTCATCTGTATCATATGATTATCTATGTCTTAATAGACCTATCATATTGTTTACATATGATTTTCAGGAATTCAAGAAAACAGATATGGGGCTTAGAGATGATTATATTGAGGTGTCA
>CAJUCG010000069.1 GCA_910585065.1 uncultured Lachnospiraceae bacterium | reverse complement strand
CAAGTGCAAGATAGTCAGTTAACATCCTAATTCCCCCAATCCCTGTCACACAGCGAACAGTGAGCTACATCTGTATCTTCTTCCCTATATCGAATAGCACAAGCTCCTGAAAGCGAATCGCGCGAAGTATAATCAAAAAGTAAATATCCTTTCTTTTTCACTGTCTGCCCCTTTCTTGCCGCATCCATATCATAGTCAAAACGCGCTACATAATATTGACCGGACTCTTCCCTCTCCACACCAAATGCTGCAAAAACCTCTTTTAGCTGCTGTTTCCCACAATCTATCGCACGGGCGAAACTAAGCTGTGATTTTGGCTTTTCCCGACAGTAAAAATCACAGAGCAGACACTGCGCAAAACAGGCAGGAAAATCGGATATTTGATCGGCAATATAGTCCCTATGTGAATTACAGTGAGCATCCGCGAGATCCTGGCTATGCCTCTCCTTGACAAAACAGTATAAAATTTCATACCGCTCCATTCTGCTATGTCTGCGCTCAAAAAGCCCCTCTTCCCGATAATACTCTGCCAGCCGCTCAAACATCTTAAACGGTCCCTCAAACCGCGCTAAAAGATATGGCAGGGAATATAAAAATTGCCCGCTATTATAGTAAACTTCCACCATCTCCTCAATATCCTTTAAATGCAAAAGATCCACGTAGGATAAATATTTTGTAGAAAGCACCTCGTAAGGGGGCATGGTCTTAAAAGTGATCTGATGCTCCTCCGCCATATCCGCCATTGCAGATCCCTTTAGCACCTTTAAAAATCCCAGCTGTAACTGATCCGGCTCCATATGGTACACATCATCAAAAGACTTTGCAAACGATACGTAATCCTCATAGGGCAGCCCCGCAATCAAATCGAGATGCTGGTGAATATTACGCGCTCTTTTTACCTGTGCGACATATCTCTTTACTTTCTCAAGATCCATGCGCCGCCGAATTGCCTCAATTGTGCGGGGATTTGTCGACTGCACCCCAATCTCAAGCTGCACAAACCCCGGACGCATTTTATTTAACAGTGCTATCTGCTCTTCGTCTAGGAGATCTGCTGCAATCTCAAAATGAAAATTCGTCACACCATTGTCATGCTCATATAAAAAATTCCAGATATGCATTGCATGAGCTTTATTGCAATTGAATGTGCGATCGACAAATTTTACCTGTGCGACATGGCAATCTAAAAAAAACTGTAATTCCTCCTCCACCAAAGAAAGCTTTCGCAGGCGCAGCGATTTCTCTACCGAGGACAAGCAATAACAGCAGGAGAACGGACAGCCCCTGCTTGTTTCATAATAAATAATCTTATGTCTGAAATTGTCAAAATTTTCCATATCCGCATAGGCAAATGGCAGTTCGGAAAAATTTAACGGCTCGCGCAGTGGATTGACATAAATCCTGCCATCCTCCCCGCGAAAAACCAGACTGCGAATCTCTGCGCACCCTGGCGGTATATTTTCTCTCTTATCTTTAATCAAATTTCCCTGTCCGCCATCAGGTATAAATCTCTGTGCCTCTTTAGCCAAAGACTCCCACTTATTGTCCGATGCTTCCTTATACTGAAAATAACTTCGCGCCAGCTCATAAAATGTAGCCTCCCCCTCCCCAACCATCACACCGTCCACTGCGGGTATTCGCTGTAAACATTCCGCGGCATCAAAGCTGACCTCCGGTCCCCCAAGATAAATATGAACGTTCGGATCTATTTTTTTATAATCAGCCACAATCTCTTCCACCATACGAATATTCCACAGATAGCAGGAGATACAAAGCACCTGCGGATGCACTTCATAAATCCCACGCAAGATCTCATCCAGCATATGATTGATTGTGTACTCCCGCAAAAAAATATGCTCCTTACCATAATTTTCATCTCCGCAAAAATTATCGCCATTCTTTGCTGCCGCCCAGAGCGCGTACTGGCGCAAACTGTAAATAGCCAAATTAGTATGGATATATTTTGCATTTACTGCCAACAATAAAATCTTCATCTATCGCCCTTTTCTCCCTCCATATCAATTTTCTTCCACTTAATCCCAAATTGTCTCTACCCTTTACTATCCGCACAAAATGAAAAACCAAAGTGTCAAAAATTTTTTACCTTGGTTTTTCATTCTGCAAATTTACAGCTTATTTCTAAAAATTTAAGGTTCTGCTATCCTCCTGCTCTTTTTCTTTTGATTTACAATAAACCTAAAATCACGTCCCTGTACTCCCGTAATGCTTTAATCCCCGCCGCCAAATACTTTTCGCAATCCAAAAAAATATCCCCGCCGCCACAGGCAGCAGCACAATAAAATATATATTTATTTGTCCTGTAACCATCCGCACCGGTAAAAATGCCACGAACGCAACCGGAAAAATATAAGTAAAAATAAATTGCATTACTTTTGGGTAAATTGTCATTGGATATTTTGCAATCTCTTTTATCTGATTTCTTATTCTTTATTTATGTAAAAGAGGCTATACATAATCATATATATAATCAATAAAGTCAACTATCCCCTATCTAAAGCCATTGGGATTGCCGCCTTATTTTAAGAATACTAAAATTATCCTTGTCAAATATCCGCACAGCCCCTTATTACATCTGCAAATATTATAGCATTGTTCCTGATGATTTGCAAGATTTTAAGCTGCATACATTTTTCCTCTTCACAGAGGAAACCCTCTCCTTCAAATAACCGCCCCTCCTATAATTTCATATTTAAAAATTTATACTATATTTCAAAAATTTAATAATAATGGATATAAAAATAGCATGAAATTTTTTGGTTCTGGTATAACTAAATTACCAAAAATAATTAATAACCGACCAAAAATTCATGCTATAAATGTAAATAAATTACTGTCTACTCCTGATAGCCTCCAAATAAAGCCTTTTGTTTCTGATAACCATAATATGGTATGGTAAGAATTTGATTTTCGCTAAAATAATAATCAAAAAACTAATATAATAAATTTATTTGCCGCTTACTATATCTTGATTCTTTTACTCTGTTAAAACTTTCCGATTCTTGGATCTTTTTAACTCCATTCTTTAAGTCTGCAAGAATTGCAATCTCCAAATCGCCCAATTTTTCCGACATTATCTTCATTGGCGAATAAAGGTTTCCCGAAAGTATACTTATTGAATTTGTATTTATAACTGCATCATAAACATAATAAGGAATATCTTCCACTATGTCTGTATACCTTTCTGGGGTTCGTTTCAACAATATATACCTCCCTTGGCTTATAAAGATATATCCACGAAAAAAAAAACAGGAAAGATACACAAAAGCAGTAGTTTGTATCTTTTATTTTTCAAAAAGTTGTAAAGTGATATATTGTATTTAGATTATTCAAGGAATACCTATTTTAATTTTTTGTCCACATTGATATCGGTAAAAATAATCATATTTCTTTAATCATCCACCTGACTTTTAATAGCTGATCTTTCTATTAGTTTTCCTTCCTCCATCAAAAGCACACGATCGAATTGATCGATCAGCCCATCCTTAATACGGTGGGTGATTGTCAGAAGAGTTAAATTTTTATTATTCAGCAACTCTTGCTCTATCTCATTGGCTGTCTCTACATCAATGGCTGAAACACCTTCATCCATTACGAGAAACTGAACGCCACGGATAAGCGCACGAGCTAAAGCAATACGTTGCCTTTGTCCTCCAGACAAAAGCGAACCACTTTCACCGCATACTCCATCCAAGCCGCCGGGAACATCTGTAAGGAATCGGTCTACACCGCTAAGGAACAATGCATTTTGTAGTTCTTCATCAGAAAATGATTCCCCCATACAGATGTTAAAGCGAATAGAATCGTTAAAGATAAACGTGTTTTGGTGGATAACAGTCACAAAATTGTGAAGTACCCGTGAATTTATTTCGCGCAGTTTTACATTGTCATAATAAATTTCACCCGTATATGTAGTATAGTATCCACTAAGTAATTTGACAAGAGTGCTTTTCCCACTGCCGCTGGCTCCAATTAAAGCAATTTTCTCGTTCTTATGAATCGTAAGATTTAAGCCCTCAATTACTGGAATTTCATCAGAATAACGAAATGAAAGATCACTGACCCTTATCATTGCTTCAAAAGACGGCATTTTTTCACCGATCAGCGCAGCATCTTTATTGTCAATAATTTTCAACACTTCCCTGATATCAGGTCGGATGCTAAGCAAAATAGGAACCGTTTGACCAAACAGCATAACACAGGAATTAAATTCGCTAAAAAGTGTGATGAACATGATCATTGTTCCGAGAGTTATTTTACCTCGTGCCGCCATACTTCCGGCAAAAAAGAAAGCAAGAAACCATACAATTTTTTGTACGACCTGCGCAATATTCTGTATCATGGAAATAGATACCTGTGTTTTGTAATCTGCATTTGCCATATTCCGGCTAGATTGAAAAAATCGTTCTCGAATACAGCGGATCGTTCCAAAGGCTGTGACCGTTTCATGCGCATTCAGTGATTCCTTTAATTGAAAGGTCATCGCCGCATCTTTTTCCAGCTTTTCCATCAGATTATCACCCAGTTTTCGATTGAAGAAAAGCGGAGGAATTGTCGAGAAAATGGCAAAGACAATGGATATAAATGCGATTAGAGGACTGTAGTACCACATAATACATAGGATTACAATCCCCATCAATCCATAGCCGGTAAGTATAAAAACCGGTCCTGTAAGATTGTTGGCTATTGTCGATGCATGGCTCTTTATATAACTCATTTGCGCAGAAGTGTCTTTCTCATTGAATTGAATGATGCTTTGACGCATCACACCATCATAGAGATCGTTGCGAATCGATTCTTCATAGCGCACTTGAAACCTTCTTTGTATAAGTGCCTCGATAAAGTAAAACAGTGCAGATGCAATAACCACACTGCCAACCATAGGAAGCAATTCCTGAAACTCTGCAAGATTGCCAGCAGTGATAAGATCAACCATCTTTTGTTCCAAAATTGCAGTCACAGGCACAAATAATCGTGTCATGATACTGATTAATACAGCGACAGTAAAAAGTAAAAGATGAGATTTGAAATATCGAAACATAGTTAGTCTCCTTCAGCAATACATTAATAATATTGTATCATAATACCCGACATTTCCTCTTCATGGATATATAAAAAACTATATAGAAGCAGAATGAAAATGACACACAAAAAAGTTTATGGCAGGAAATTCAAAAGGCTGCTGCCTGCGAATTACCCGCTTATACAGCAGCCTCGATGATTCAGCCTTGGAATGCTCTCATAGTTTCATTTGCTACAAAGTAATCGAAGCATACTGCCATATGTAGCGTACTATGTAAGTATTCCAAGTTGACTCAGTTTTAGCCTACAATAGTGACAACAGGATTACCATCTTCACCCCAGGTGATCCTTACTGTGCATCCCTTTGCCTTTGCAGAAGAACTCTTGAAAAGCATAAAAACACCTCCCCCTCATAATAATTTTATACTTGATTACCATATCAGGCAGTATACTTCAAAATGATGAAAGCAGCAGCCGTTGTATGCCTGCCTCCTTATTAGCTAAGAAAGTTTTACATAAAGGATCAGCACCGCAAAGATCGCCGCTTATAGCGTAAGCTCGAAATCTGCAACCACCACCACAAATATAGCGAACATTGCAATCTTTACAATGTTTAATGCAATCTACATTCAATCCAAAGAATTGATTATATTGTTTACTATTAACGACTGCTTTTATATCATCACGAAGTGCATTACCCATTGCAAACTGTTTTTTACCAATGAACATATGGCAAGGATAGATGGTTCCATCTGAAGCAACTGCAACCATTGTTTTTCCTGCACTACAGGATATTAAGCAACCTATGTCATCCCCAACAGCACCATCTTCTATCGAGATATTACCTTGATGCCTCATGATGAAATCATGAAACACTTGATAGTCATTTGCTGTAAGTATTAGTGACGAAGCTGTGCCATGAAAAGCTTCGACAGTAAGTATGCTAAAACGGTACTCAACATTCATAAAGTGAGCGAAAGATATTAAATCGCTGCAATGAGAAACATTTCCGTGATGAATTGTAAAAACTACCGAGACAGGAATGTTTTTCGATTGTAGTGTAGTTAGTTTTTCCGTAATTATATCAAATATATTTGCAGGTCGAATCATGGCACTCTCCGCAGTTGCAGAATCCAAAGAAAAAGTGAGCTTATCCAAATATTTCGAAGCTTCTATATATTTATTCAGTGCCGCGGTTCCGTTTGTAATACACTCAATATACTTAATTTGTTGTATTGATCTTGCATAAGCAAGAAAATCTTCAAGATCATCGCGAATAAAAGGTTCACCGCCGGATATTACCATATGCGTCAAACCAGCCTTGACCAAATTGTCAAGTATTTGTTTCAGTTCGTTAATGCTTAGATTTATTACAGCGTTTCGATCTTTCTCAAATGAGTAACAGCCAGGACAATTTAAGTTACAGTGACTTGTAACATGAAAATATGTACTATACACATCAAAAGTAAATTCCGACTCTGTAAAAAAACCATTTTTAGATAATTCGCTGAGAAGCAAAACTTGATTGTCATTCAGGCAGGACACGTTGATTTCACTGGTCTGTTCTAAGTGATGTATCAGCGCAACACCCTCCTCGTCCAGACCTATAACCGTATTGGTATCAGGATTTCCAATAATATCAATCCCACATATCTTCATCATTCGGCACTGTGCTGCAAGCTTTAGATGGTTCTCAATCATTATATTACCATCGACTCCTTATATAATATATTTAGGTTATTCAAGGGATACCTATAAACCCTAAAGCCTACTTTCTTCGGTATTTTCTTCTAAGGTGTTTTTATGTTGGCATTGATATCAGTAAAAATAATCATGTTACTTATATGATGGATGAATTTGGAAAAATGCTACTCAAAGCATTTTTCTTATCCAATACTTCAGATGGTAAAAATGCCTTATTTTCCAAACTTATTTTCCTCTTATTCTTCCTCCTCTGACTTTAAAATTGATATGGAAACTGCCAGATATTATTGGCTCTACATTCACCCTTTTCTTTTTGAAAAAGGCTTCTTTGACATATCACCTATATTATATCTCCTCCATCTTAAAAATCAATGGACAGTTTCTAGCATTCTATTGCCGAAAACTGTCCATTAATTTTTCCTGTAAAAGAATAATATAATTATCCTCGTTTTTAAAGATTGTCTTTTGCGACGCGGCATCTTAATAAAATATTATCTTATGCAGGAAAGCAAAATAATGAAAGCGATTAAAAAATGACTCTTAACCATGTCTATTGCACTTGCCGTTGTTTTACCATCTATAACTCCAGCAGAGAAATCTGCTCTCTCAAATACAGCGGGGATTTGAGCAATGAATGCCTAAAATACATCCCCAGTTTCACTTGAGGATGAACCTGACATACCAAGACCTTAAAAATTATTATTCTATCCTTTAAATTCTTCCCAATATTCTCTAAAGTAGCGTATTATTCTTTTATCTTGACATATTTTGCTTAGATAATACATTTTTCTTGCAGATTTAAGGCACTGCTTTTTCAGTTCATCTTTACTAAAAAAATCATTCTCTGAAAAATAATTGAGCAGTTCGCCTTGAATCCGATATGTAACTGATATATCCCCAATATTACCACAAATTTTTAGACTTTTTTCTGCAAGTTCCACAATTTCATCACACTGTCCTTGCTCAAACAGACAACGAATCAAACGTCTTGTGATACAGCCGTGAAAATCAGCAAACACCTGTTTGTTTTTAATAAAATTTTCATATATTATCACACATACAAAAATATAAAATATTACACCTATAATTATCGTAAGACCATCAAAATCGACAAGCATTTTATTCCTTTCCCCTAGGAGAAAAAGTTATACTACCTAGGATATTTTCAATTATATAATAATTAACTTTCCTCTTACATAAATAATTATTACAATATCGTGATAATTACTACATATGGTGTGGTAAGAACTCGATTTTCGCTAAAATTCAAGCGTGGATGCCATTATTAATTTTACCCACACTATTTTTTTAATTACTTAGTATTTTGTGACCATTCACCATTTGTTGAATTCCAATAAAAGATATTTTTAATTGGCTCTTCATTCTTTAGATCACTTAGATTCCAAGAATGAGTTTCTAATTTCTGTAGGGGAGAGTCTTTTACATCTATGACTTGAGTATCTAAATAAATCAATAGAATCGAACTATTATCAAGTCTTATAATGGATCCAAGGGAAGGATCACTGTCAACCAGAAAAACATCCACAACAAATACTGTTGCTACATTATAATTGCTTGTTAGATCTTGGATTTCTAAGATAATCGCATCTTTATCTTTGGAAAATAATTTTCCTGTTTGAAATGCATAATACCCATCTATTCTTTTTCCCCCGGCTGCTTCATTATAATCTCTTTGTAGTTTTACAAATTTATATCTTTTGGCAATCAATAATTAAAAGTTCGCCATCCCCGTGGTATATATTTATCAACAGAATAATTATATCCCATTAAATTTGGCTGAATATATTCAAATCACATTTTTTGTTCCCTTTTATTCCATATCAATAATTTATCACATCTTTCCGCAAGTCCCCTGTCATGTGTTACCATAAGCACCAATGTTCCAGCTTGTGCGATTTGTTTTAAAATCTGGAATACCGCCTCGGCATTGTACGCATCGAGGGAACCAGTTGGTTCATCTGCAAGCAGAAGCTTAGGAGTTTGTATCATTGCTCTGGCAATTGCTACGCGCTGCTTTTCTCCTCCAGAAAGTTCTGTCGGAAGGGATCTTGCCTTTCCCTCCATTCCAAGCTTTTTAAGACCTTCCATTACCATCTGTTCCCGTTCCGTGCGCCTTAACCCTTCTGTATGTTTCAGCGGAAGCTCCACATTAGCAAAGACACTGCGATCCTGCAGCAGGGCAAAATCCTGTACAATAATTCCGACCTGATTCCGGCGAAAATCAAGCATTGCACGCATATTATTTGGCTCCATTCTTTTACCATCCACAAAATATTCGCCGGAATCAATACCGCATAAACCACCAATAATATTAAGCAGTGTCGTCTTTCCGCATCCGCTTCTTCCCTGGATAGCATATAGAGTGGAACCATCAAAACGGGCAGTAAAATTATCTAAAACCTTAGTGATATTTTTTCCTTTCTGGTAAGTCTTACAAATATTCTTTAATGCAATTTCCACAATAAACCTCCCTGCAATTATAATTACGTATTTTATAATTATATATAATGTAACGAACCTAACATATAATTTATACAAAGCATACTCCAAGCAATGCTGAACAAATAAAATAATAATACAGTTGGTACAAAAACCTGTAAAAAATATCCTCTTAAAAATAACAAAACCCCGATACATAAAAGCATCTGCAATATGGTCAGACTTCTTTTTACTTTTTGCGCATATCCAGGAATTCCCAGTAAAAAATAAACCTCTTTTGTCTTCTTTCGCCCCTTAATGTACATCATAAGATTTCCAAGCTGAAAAAGCAAAAGCACGACACAGGAAATCCCATAGAGCAAATACACATATTGATTGCTTCCCAGCAGTCCCGCCGCAGTGATCCTTCGTCCCTCGCAGGGTTCAATTGCCTTTCCACTCCCCTTTAATGCATTTTCCCAGTCTTTTTTCGCCTCTTCCAAAGCCTTTTTTCGATCGCTGACCGCCCAGAAAATTAGATCTTTTGTTATACTCTGTCCGCTTCGTTTTATCGTTTCATAGTTTTCCTCCAAAGGAACTAAACCCTCTTCCCCGGACAAAAGTATATATTCCATTGGATTTTGTTTTTTATAGCACATAAGCGTAACATTTTCTTTTTCTGCAAAGAAAACTTCGGGAATTTCCTGCTCGTCTACAGTTAAACGAAACGAAAATTCATATAGATCACCGCCCTGCCGATGAATTTCTTGCTGTGCATAGCGGATAACAAAAATCAAAAAAATTCCTATTAAAATACTGATTATATAATGCAATATAATACTTGGCGAACAAATATCTCTTAATGTTTTCACAATTCCTCCAGTTTCTAATATTTTCATAATCTCTTCTGTTTCAGATATATCTTATAAACAATATAAAACCACCATCTTATAAATATACATTTTCTTCTGTGAGTCTGCTACATAAATCTTTTCGTTTAAATCCCCAGACAGAAAACAAAAACGGAACAAAAAGCAGTACAACACTTCCCGCCAGATTAAACCAAAGACCAACAGAAACTGCCTCGGTAAAAATCTTCCACACCGCAAACACAAGTTCCGCTAAGAGATTTGCTACAAGCAAAAGTAAAAACATATCCCCCAGCATCACTCCAAATACTCCTCTGCGAGTGAATCCAAGCAGATATAGGATAGAATAATAATTCCAATTCCGCTTCATCTTGCGGCTAATATAAAAGATTAACAAAAGCGCAGTAATAATACAGAGTACAATCAGCATAGTACGGCTTGTCTGCATAATTTTCTGCATGGAAATTGCCATACCATGGATGCGTTGATTCATCGCTCCCGGAATAATAAATATTCCTGGCATACCAAGACTGTCGCTTAAATGATAAAGACACTCTTGCGTTTCCTCTTTGGTCATTCCCGTTTTTACAATGCCGCTGTTTTTCATATACATCAGCCAACTATCTGTTGCTTCAATATTTTCTCTGTCCGGGAAATCTATCATCGGAAAAAAAACATAATCGTCAGCGCGCAGCATTATTCCTCGCTCACATAAAAGTTCTCCCTCTTTCAAAAAGCCAACCACGCAAACTTCTGTCTGCATAAAAGGAGTACTTGCAAAAAATTTTTCTCCAAGTTTAAATTTTTCTGCATAGGAAGCTCCAACAATAATAGGCATACATTTGCCCTCTTTATAAATAAAATCCTCCTCTTCAAATAAACGTCCAATTTCTATTTCTGTTGCAAATTCTTCAAAATAATTTTTTCCAATATAAAGGGTATCATAATAAATATTTTCTTTCTCTTTTATTTCGGTAAGATGCTGACTACTTATCTCGACAAAACTTAAAACTTCGGACATATGTAATGCCTCATTCCACTGTGCCAATTTTTCATAATTCTCCGGTCTTTCATAATTTGTAAATTCATCGTCAAATCTATCTGCAACTTGATATATATATTGTTCGGTATATGCTTTTTCGTATTTATCTTCTATTAACTCCATAGTTTTTATATAACTATATAATATTTTTCCACCCCCAAAACATAAACTACAAAGTATCAATAAAATCCAAATTATTCCATTATTTCTTTTCATAGAAAATATAATTTCTACAAAATATTTTTTCATTTTGCCTTATCCTTTCCCTAACGTCTTTCAAAAATTTTTAACAAAAATGAATTTCAAATCTTCTTATCTTCTTCTATAATTACTTTTGTTATTACTTGTTGCTATCATATATTTCAGGACAGAGTAAATACTCTGCCCTGAAATTATGAAATTAATATCCATTTGTCCCACAAAAAATTCTACGGGAACCAAAATATCCTCCACCATTTGGACTCTCATCAAGTTCTGCATAAGAATGATATCCATCTTCAGTAGCATAGCACCGTTCTGTATCACCTTGTGGTACAGAGAGAACTGTATATTGCAACCCAGTATAATTATTAACTGAATACTTACCTGATCTCTCAAATACACCGGGAATTTGATCAATGAATGCCTAAAATACATCCCAAATTCCACTTAAGGATGAACCTGATATACCAAGACCTTAAAAATTATTATTCTATCCTTTAAATTCTTCCCAATATTCTCTAAAGTAGCGTATTATTCTTTTATCTTGACATATTTTGCTTAGATAATACATTTTTCTTGCAGATTTAAGGCACTGCTTTTTCAGTTCATCTTTACTAAAAAAATCATTCTCTGAAAAATAATTGAGCAGTTCGCCTTGAATCCGATATGTAATTGATATATCCCCAATATTACCGCAAATTTTTAGACTTTTTTCTGCAAGTTCCACAATTTCATCACACTGCCCTTGCTCGAACAGACAACGGATCAAACGTCTTGTGATACAGCCATGAAAATCAGCAAGCATCTGTTCATTCTGATATCTCTGCTCAATATTCACCAAGAGTTTGCGCGCTATCGGAATAATTGTTTCATACTGTTTTTCCATCGCCAAAACATTAAAAAATGCTACATATGCATTTAATTCCTGCCAGTTTAACGGCCACTTCTCCAAATCAGCATTCTCTGGCATCATTCCCTCAATCAGCTTTTCAAAAAATTGAATGGTTTCTTCCCCTCTCACTTCCTTTTCACCCATAAAATATAAAAGTTCTCTTTTTATCACTTCTATATATTGCATACTCTCCTGTGATTCCTTATTCACATACCGCTCAAAAATTTCTAATTTCCGCTTAGCTTCTCTATAATTTTCTTGAAAAATCAACCCCAAAATTTCATTGTCTAATCTTCCAATTGTGGGATCTTCCAAATCCAGCACAGGATAAATTGTATGTGAACACTGGTGGTATAAATGCAGCAATTCCTGAATACTTTCCTGTCGTACTCTTTCCACACCCTTTTCCAAGCGAGCCAAAGTTTTTTCAGACATACCATTGCAGAGCTCGCATACTTCCTTTCGAGTGTATCCCAATGCCTCCCTTTTCATCCGCATCACTTTTGCTACATCATAGTTTTCCATCTCTCCATCTTCCTTTCTAATTGTTCTTTATATTTATCCTCATACTTAGAATAGTACATATCATATAATACATCTGCACATCCATAATCTTCTAAGATTTCATCAATTTGCTTCCTTCTCCCCATCCCTTTAAACAGAGAAATTTCCTCCCTCTTTTCTTTTAAAACATTCCCTTTTCTTTCCCTCACTTCTTCCCTTAAATATCTCTGCCTCTCTTTATCCATTTCTTCCTCAAGTATCTTTCCTTTTGCATCTGCCATCCACTCATACAATTCCCCAGCCATTACACATATCCTGGTCTTTTTTGTCACTTTTATCCCCTCTTCACATTGCTCAATACAATTTACATAATCTTCCAATTCATATTGGCACTGCGCACAGGCAAACATTAGCTCCGCGTAAAACGGCTGTAATTTTTCTTGCTCTCTCGTAAATTCCTCGCGATAATAATAGACAACATAATAAAGTTTTTGCAGGCGTTTTGCTGTATCCTCCTCTATAAACTGATAATACACAGCAATCAGAGCAAGTTCATCCGGAGCAAATGCTCTGCCCTTTAACAGCCGCTCTTCAAATCCAGGCATTTCACTCTCCATAAATTCCTGAAAAATTTCTTTCTCCTTTTTCTCCCTCTGCCTTTGCCAGACTTTCCATGTCATATATAAGCGGTAATAGGCTCGCATTTGAAAATGATTTTTTTTATCACAAGAACGATAAAACTGTTCAATTTCTTTCCGCGCTTTTTCATATCTCCAAAATCGAAGATCACAGAGAATATCCATCTCTAGGTTTATTAAAGCATTATCTCCTGCACTTAAATAAAAAATAATCGAAGATGTTGGAATATGTAATCGCCCCATTAAAATTCGCACTGACCAGAATTCCCATTCATTTCTCTCCTCGATTCCCCGCAAATCAGGCTCTTCTAACAAAGCCTCGACGACCTCTTCACGTTTCCATTTTCTTTGGCATCGAGCGGTTTTTACCTGAGTGCCGATATTTCTATAATTTTCTATGTCTTCCATTCCTACTCTTTTTCCTCTTTGTTTTTAATAAAATTTTTATATATTATCACACATATAAAATATTACACCTATAATTATCGTAAGATTATCAAAATCGACAAGCATTTTATTCCTTTCCCCTAGGAGAAAAAATTATACTGCCTGGGATATTTTCAATTATATAATAATTAGCTTTTCTTCTTGCACAAATAATTATTATAATATTGTAATAACTACCACATATGGTGTGGTAAGAACTCGATTTTCGCTAAAATTCAAGCGTGGATGCCATT
>CAJUCG010000068.1 GCA_910585065.1 uncultured Lachnospiraceae bacterium | reverse complement strand
TCTCTGCTTTTTCAATATTCAGTTGTAACACATGTATTGTAATCCTACAATTTGTATAAAAGTTATTTTCTTTTTTACTTGACAATTACAAAGAATAAACGTATAATATATGTGGCAGCTCGCATTTCCAAAGTCTGAAAATAATGTGCGATTGCGAGTACTTGGCATTGAGAATTCCACGGGCTTACCCATAGGAGCAGCCAGGATAAAGCCAGATAAACATAAGGAAAAGCGATGACGGAAACAAGTAGCATATTGATTGCAGACAGAGAGGGCATTATCTGGTGGAAGATGCCTATGTGGATTGTATGTGAAAACCATTCCTTAGCTGTGATGCCCAAAGTAGAGTAAGCGTCACCGTACACCTGCGTTAAAGGTTAGGGTTTGATGGAACCTGAAGTAAAAAATTAAGGTGGAACCGTGCAGTAAGCACCCTTAAAGGTATACTATAAGTATCTTTAAAGGTGCTTTTCTTATGTTAATCAAAACATTTTATTTAAAGAAAGGATGAGGTAAAATGAAGATTAAGATGAAAGACGGCTCCATAAAAGAGGCGGGATTTGAGGAGCCAATGGGAAGGGAAGCATTCCGCCATACAACGGCGCATATTTTGGCACAGGCAGTAAAAAGGCTGTATCCAAATACAAAATGTGCGATTGGTCCTGCAATCTCGGATGGATTTTACTATGATTTCGATTTTGATTTTCGCTTTTCTTGGGAAAATTTTGCCGAGGTTGAGACGGAGATGAAAAAGATCGTAAAAGAGAATTTGCAGCTAAAGCATTTTACCACAGATAGAAAGAGAGCAATGCAGATGATGAAGGAGCGAAACGAAATTTATAAGATTGAGATGCTCCGGGAATTGCCGGAGAATGAAGAGATCAGTTTTTATCAGCAGGGAGAATACTTGGAGATGTGCGCCGGACCGCATATTGCTTATACCAGCGCAGTTAAGGCATTTAAACTATTGTCTATCGCAGGAGCATACTGGCGCGGCAGTGAAGAGAACAAGATGCTTACCAGAATCTATGGCACGTCGTTCCCAAGCAGGGAAATGCTTGATGAGCATTTAGATCGGCTGGAAGAGGCAAAAAAGCGGGATCACAGGAAACTTGGAAAAGAGCTGGGCTTATTTGCACTTTTTGATGAGGGACCGGGATTTCCTTTCTTTCTTCCGAAAGGGCTGATATTAAAAAATCTGCTGATTGATTATTGGCGGAAACTGCATATAAGGGAGGGGTATATGGAGATATCAACTCCGATGATTTTAAACCGCAAACTTTGGGAAACTTCCGGGCACTGGGAACATTACAGAGAAAATATGTATACAACAGTGATCGATGAAGCAGATTTTGCGATAAAGCCGATGAACTGTCCGGGCGGGATGCTTGTATATAAGATGGAGCCGCACTCATACCGTGAACTTCCCCTGCGCGTTGGGGAATTGGGACTGATACACCGAAACGAAAAGTCGGGGACACTGCATGGTCTGATGCGTGTTCGGTGCTGCACGCAGGATGACGCACATATTTTTATGATGCCGGAACAGATAGCGGACGAGATCAAGGGAGTTGTTCGCCTAATTGATGAAGTATATTCCCATTTCGGGTTTAAATATCATATGGAATTGTCTACAAGACCAGAAAATTCCATTGGGAGTGATGAGGACTGGGAAATGGCAACGGACGGATTAAAAAATGCCCTGGATGATCTAGGGCTTCCCTATGCTATAAATGAGGGCGACGGGGCATTTTACGGACCGAAAATTGATTTTCATTTGGAGGATTCAATTGGGAGAACCTGGCAGTGTGGAACGATTCAGCTTGATTTTCAACTGCCGCAGCGTTTTGAGGCAGAATATATCGGCGAGGATGGAAAGAAACATCGCCCGATTGTGATTCACCGCGTAGTATTTGGTTCAATCGAGCGGTTTATTGGAATTTTGATTGAACATTTTGCCGGAAAATTCCCGCTGTGGCTGTCGCCAGTACAGGTAAAAATCCTGCCTATCTCGGATAAATATATTGGCTATGCAGAGGAAATACAAAGGGGATTGGAAAAAGAGGGAATGCGCTGTGAGATGGATAAAAGAGCGGAGAAAATCGGATACAAAATAAGGACTGCGCAGATGGAGAGAGTACCATATATGCTTATTGTCGGCGAGAGAGAAATGCAGAGTAAAAAAATTTCTGTCCGCGAGAGGGAGAAAGGGGATCTGGGAGATATGTTTCTTTACCAACTGTTAGAGATTTTGCGAAAGGAGGGAAGATGATGTCCTGCTACTTAAAAGGTGGGGGACTTCCCGCTGTTTTTTGTGAGAAATAATTAGGTGGATAGGGTGGGAGAAAATAAAAATATGGAGAATGGAAAATGGGCAGTAATATTTGGAATCCGTGGCATGGCTGTCACAAATATAGCGAGGGCTGTGAAAACTGCTATATGTTTTATCAGGACAAAGAGAGGGAAAAAGATGGCAGTGTGATCTACAAGGTTGTGACAAATTTTAATCTTCCGCTGAAAAAGGATAGACAGGGAAATTTTAAGATAAAGAGCGGTGCATATGTCCGGGTCTGTATAACCAGCGACTTTTTTCTTGAGGAGGCAGATTCATGGCGGGATGATGTGTGGGATATGATTCGCACTCGATCCGATGTCCATTTTTCTCTTTTGACCAAGCGGGCAGAACGCATAGAGAAGTGTCTGCCGTGGGATTGGTTAGATGGATGGGAGAATGTTTCCCTGAGTGTAACTGCGGAGAATCAGAGGCGGGCGGATGAGCGGATTCCTATTTTACTAGATCTTCCAGCCAAGCATAAGGGCATTATGGTTGCTCCCTTTATCGGGGAAGTAAATCTGGACTCCTACCTTGCCCGCGGGCAGATTGAGTCCGTGTTGGCGGACGGAGAAAATTATGAAGGGGCAAGACCACTGCACTATGAGTGGGTGAAGTCCCTTTTTGCACAGTGCAAAAAATATCAGGTTCCTTTTTCTTTTTGTGGGACGGGGAATGTCTTTGTAAAAGATGGCAGACAGTATAATATTTGCAAAGCTTATCATCGAGTACAGGCACTGCGCTCCGGGCTGCAGTATCCGCCAGTAAATGGGGATGTCCGAGTACAGAAGCGGTGCCGTTCATGCAGCCGAAAGGAGATATGTAATGGATGCCGGTGGTGCGGCAGATGCTGAGCAGTCCGCCGAATATAGGGGGAAAGTGTAAAAAATATTGCCGCAAGAATGGAAAATTAGTTTATTTCGTGTTATAATAGTGCTATAAGAAGGTAGCTTTGGATTTGCGGTAGGAGGGAAGCGAAATGACAAATTCAGGGGGAAAGAAAGCAAAAATAGCAGCGCAGGAAGAGAGATTTGCGGCAAGCCTTGGAATTACATTAGAGGAACTGGCGGACAGGAATGTGCCGACTGTAGGATTTGAAGAGAACAAGGAGAGATGCTTTGACTATGGGACGCGCAGTTTTTCTGTAACTCTGTGTGCAATCGCGCCCGGTGCCAAGTTTGAGGTATTTGAATTGGAGGGGCAAGAACTCAAAAAGAAAATGAAAAGTCTTCCAAAACCTAGAAGAACTGATGATTTAGTTAAGGCGGAGACCGCACAGGAAGAATTTAAAAAGATGAAAAAAGAGCTGAATGCAGTAGTGAAAACTCAGAAAAGACGAATGGAATTGGCACTTATGACCGGAAGATGTTGGAGTGTAGATGCATGGAGGGAATTGTTTGGGAAACATCCGATTATGCGCCCGCTTTCCTTTGCACTGATCTGGGGAATCTATAAAGATGGACAGTTGTTACAAAGTTTTCGTCATCGAAGGGACGGATTATTTTATGATATGTGGGGAGAAGAGTTTCTGCTCCCGGAGGATGCAAGGATTGGTCTTGTTTTTCCGACAGAATTGACTAAAGAGGAGAAAAAGGTATGGCAGGAACAGCTCTGGAAAGACGATATTGAAGAGCAGCCGATAGGGCAGCTCAATTTAAGAACTTATACTGTACATAAACAGGAGGAAAAAAAGAAGGAGCTTGTGCGCTGTAAGGGCAAATTCTTTCTTGATGAAATTTTTGGAGATAGATTAGAAAAATTTGGATGGCACTGTGGATGTTCTGTTGATGAGCATGACTTTTATGATATTTACTACCGCGAAGATAAGGATGCAGGGCTTTGTGTGGAGCTGCATACTTCGGGCAATACACCGTGGGATAATATGGAAATCGAACTGTATGGGGCGAGGTTTTTCAAGTCGGGAACCTTTGATTGGAAAACGCATATCTATGATGAGAAAGATAAGGAGAGGGCGATTGCCCTTAAAGATATTCCATCGAGATATTTTAGCGAAGTAGTTAGACAGATTATGGAAGCAGGAGAGGATTCGTATTTGTGGGGGAAGGAATAAAAAACTTGGAGAGCAGGAGGGCAAAATATAATGAATCAAAGGGAAATCGAAGTTGATAAATGGACAAAATTATTCTCTCTTTTAGAATTTTCAGAGGAGGAGCAAAAGGCGGCAAAAGCGTATCTGTCCGGGGAGGAAGAGATTGATATACTGGAAAAAATTGGATTTTCAGATCTCTCCAGCATTGATTCGGCACCTGTAACCAAGATGTTTTATGATCTGATCCGCAAAAAGGAAAGAGATGGTTTACAATTAGTAAAAGCGGATATGGGAAAACTCTTTCAGCTCCTGTTTGCAAGGGGAAAAACGACTTGCTATGCGATGGTTCCGGAGCAAATTTTCCACATTTTAAAGCAGACGGAATGGTTAGATCGGGTAAGGATGACAGCGGTGCATGGCGCGGATGTAGCAATGAGTTCCTATCCGGACAGTTATAGGTTTGGATCAGTACTTGACCTTGCGGGGAAAAATCCGGAAGTGTTAAAGCAGGCTTTCGCGCTGGAGGTAAACCGAGAACCAAACGGGAAATTTGTTCTGCTTGCCCTTTACTTTTATATAAAACGTCTGACCACGCCACAACCGGTTCCAATGATTGAAAAGGAAGATCAGCAGATGTTTTCTGACTATGAGGATATTGCTGTAACATTCTTTGCCAAGTTATATTTCGGTTCGGTCAGCCAGCCGCTTCTTAATGAGCTTTCAGAAGCTTTATCAGGCGGGGAAATCCCGGAGAGATTTAAGACATTTGTCGGCGCGAAGCCGCCGGTTTCTGAGACAATGTTAAAATTGACGGCGGGATTATCATACATAAATTATATCTATTCAGAAAAGCTGAAAAATATTGTCCGGCTTTGTCTTTTGGCAGATATGCAGAAGACATTGGGGGCATTGCTTACAATGAGCAGAGGAACAAATATAGATATCTGTACAAAGGGCGGTTCCTATGATAAAATTTTCGGAATTGACAGTGAAGCATATTTAACCTGGGCAGCAAATGGATCTCACCGAAATATTTTAGCAGAGCAGCTTGAGGAAAATACAGAAGTTTATCTTCATGTGATGGAGTCGATGCCAGCGGTGCGGGCGAATCATATGCTGCTGATGGTTAAAACGCAGAAGCCGGAACTGTACGAAAAGCTTGTGACTGAACGGCGGCGGACAGGTAACAGCAAAGAGAGGGAAAAACTGATTGTGGAATTGGTGCGAGATGATCCAAACCTTGATGTAGCCAAAGCATGGCTGCGCGGGGAAAGCGCATTTGAGAGATTCCATAAAGATTATAACCGGAGTTTATTAAGTAATGTTTATGGAGGACATTATGAGTGGGGACTTCTGGCGAGTTATCATGAAAATTATAATGAGGAGGATTTTCTTCGGCGCGTTGAGGTCTATATGCTTTTTAGGGGCTTGCCTGCCTTTTTTGGACAGAGAATCAGAAGAAGGGGAAAGTATAATTCGGACAAGATTGAGCCAGCGCGCATCCGAAAGATGTTTGCCGATCTGGAAATGGAGGGACTTACTCTATCCATGCAGCTTCCTGTGATCAGCATGGTCTATGACGATCTATATATAGAGAAGGAACAAAATACTTTCTTTCGCAGTGTCAAAAAATATCTGAGCGAATGCCTAAGCGAGAGGCGCGAGGAAACGCTTCTGGCTTTTGCTGGCGCGGATGCATTTTGCCGCTGCATAGGGCTTCAGGTACTCTCCCAGGATACGGCGGGCAACAAGGCGGAAATTTTAAAATACTCTCAGGATGGTTCAAAGGCAGTAAAACAGCAGCTTTATAAAATTTTGTGCCTGCAAAAAGACTGGGAGGAGGAGATAAAAGGATTTCTCTTTTCGAGAAAAGCGGCAGAAAGAGAACTTGCAATCAAGGTGTTTTCGGCGTGGCAGGAATCTGGCGCGGATTATAGAGAACTGTTTTTACAGGCGATGGAGAAGGAGAAAAATGCGAAGGTAGAAGAAATTTTAAAAAGTGTTTTGGGGATTGAAAATAAGGGTGCAAAAGCGGGAGTGAAAGCAGAGAAGACGCTCTCGCGGGCGGAACTGGTAAAGGAACTGCACAAGGGCGGAAAGAAGAGAGGGCTTGCCTGGGCATATGAAACTCCATTTTCAGCGGTGCATAGGATAGGGGCAGCAGAGGTGCCGGATAGTAGGGTGCAGGAGGAGAAAGACCAGAATACGGCAGCGGATGAAATGCAGAAGAAACCTGTAGAGGAAGAATATTTACAGGCAGTTCTTCTTTGTTATTCTTCTGCGGACGGCTGCGGGGTAAGCAAAAAGGCAGAATTTTTAGCAAAGGATTTAAATGCGGCAGAGTTTTCTGTTTATGTAAATGAATTGTTTGATAAGTGGATGGAAGCGGGTGCGGAGGCGAAAAAACGCTGGGTACTTTATGCAGCAGCGATCCATGGGGGCGGTGCGATCATCGAAAAACTTTTTCGCCAGATTAAGGAATGGCCGCAGCAGGCACGGGGTGCGATCGCGTGTGAGGCAGTTAAGGCTTTAAGTTTAAATCCGCTTCCACAGGCACTGCTGTATGTGGATGGAATTGCGGGAAAATTTAAGTTTAAGCAGGTGCGCGCAGCAGCAAACGAGGCACTTACCTTTGCGGCAGAACAACTTGGCATTACACGCGAGGAACTGGCGGATCGGATTGTGCCGGATTTGGGCTTTGATGAGAGGATGGAGCGGATATTTGATTATGGCGGGCGGAAATTTATTGTGACCATTACAACCGCACTGGAAATTGAGATGTTCGAGGGCGTTTGTGGGGAGGATACTCCACAAAACTTAACGCGCGGAAAAAAGCTGAAAAATCTTCCTGCGCCGGGGAAAAAGGATGATGTGGCAAAAGCAGCTTCTTCCTATGAAGAATTTAAGATAATGAAAAAACAGATAAAAACTATTATTGCAAGTCAAAAACAGCGTCTTGAAATGGCACTTTCTACCGCGCGTGAATGGGACGTAGATGCGTGGAAGCAGCTTTTTGTAAAGAATCCGATTATGCATCAGTTTGCTATCGGACTGATCTGGGGGATGTATCAGGATGGCAGGTTGACAAAAAGTTTCCGCTATATGGAAGATGGATCGTTCAACACGGAGGATGAGGACGAGTTCGAATTTCCAAAACAGGGAAGAATTGGTCTGGTGCATCCGATTGAACTGACAGAAAAATCGAGGGAAATGTGGAAGGAACAGCTTGCAGATTATGAGATTGTGCAGCCGTTTGAGCAGCTTAACCGACCAATTTACCCGATGACTAAGGAGGAGGAGGATAAACAGGAGCTTACCCGTTTCAAGGATAAGACAGTAAATGATTTGACTCTCTTTAGCAGACTTACCGGACTTGGCTGGTATCGCGGTTCCGTGAAGGATGCGGGCGGATTTGATACTTATTACCGTGAGGATGCACAGATAGGTCTTGGCGCAGAACTGCATTTTTCCGGAAGTTTCGTGGGCTACGCTGAAAATGAGGAAGTTACCATTTATGATATGCGGTTTTACAAGGCGGGGACGATTGCCAGAGGAAGTTATGTATATGATGAAGCGGATGCGGAGAAAGCACTTTTTCTGCGGGATATTCCTGCAAGATATTTTAGCGAGATTGTCTGGCAGATGGTAAAGGTGACAATGTGAGGGGAAAATAATTCTTAGAATTTTGAATCAGGGGGAATAAACTGTGTGTTCAAATAAGATAGTTACTGTTACCAAAAAAGAATATCTAAAAAACCCCTGCCGCGCAGCATCTGTTCCGTATTGGAAATTTATGGAAATTACTGTGCCAAATGAGATGAAAATTCTTCACCATGATGATTATAGAGAAGCGGAATATCAACAATATACGGATACTCCTTATTTTCGACTGATCCATGATTTGCAGGATTTATCAGTTCCGTCCATACCGGAGGGGTTTTCAATTTGCAATGCCGCGCTAAGAGATTTTGCAGAGCATATCAATAAATGCTATGAAAGTATTTGTATTTCGGAGTCAGAATTACAAAATTATATTATCAGACGGGTATATAATGCGGATTTGTGGCTGGCAGTCAAAAATAATCTGACAGGGGAGATCGCGGCAACGGGAATTGGTGAATTCGATCGTGAGGTTGGAGAAGGGGTGCTGGAATGGATTCAGGTATCAAGAAATTATCGCAGGTGTGGTTTGGGCGGATACATTGTTGGTGAACTGTTATGCCGAATAAAAAAGATAGCAGATTTTGTCACAGTATCCGGGCAGTGCGGTAATCCGACAAACCCGCAAAAGCTATACCGAAGATGCGGTTTTGTCGGGGAGGATATATGGCATATTTTAAGGAAAAAGGTGTGAAGGGGCATAGGGGAAGCAAAGGGATTTTGAGAGTTATCCCTTAAGATTTCGATAGCCTGAGGGAGAAATTCCCATAATCCGACAAAAAATACGGTTAAAATAACTGATATTGTTAAACCCGCACAGGGATGCAATCTCAGTTATTTTTTTATTTGTCTGGTTTAGCAGTTCACAGCTTTTTACAATGCGCAGACGGTTTAGATATTCAAAAGGGGAGTAGCCAGTGCAGTTTTTAAAATTATGACCGAAATAACTTTCGCTAAATCCCGCTCTTTTCGAAAGTTCTGCTAAAGTAATCGATTCCGAAAAATTTTCCTGCAAAAAATCTAAACTTTTTTGAATTTCCCTGCGCAGAATATTTTCATTTTCGGAGGCGGAAGCATTTCGTTTGGAAAAACAGAGATTGTACAATTCCTGCCAGCATAGGAATAAGATGCCGAGCAGGGAGAGTTCATATTGCTCAAGTTCAGGTTTTTTAAGAGAAAAAATGGAAGGTAATAGTGTTAAAAGATGGGAATTTTCTATTTTATTTAGGGTGATAGGATAGATACAATCCATCCGCCAAAGCCTAAGTGCTGTAAAGTATATCTGACCATATGAGGGCAGATTTTGTTCTAACATATCGGGGTCAAATACAATCGCCTGGTAACAGCAGGATAGTGTTTTATCCGTCTTGTTAATGGCGGCGTGAATTAGACTTGGCGGGATAAAGATCCCCTCTCCTGCCTGTAAAATAAAAGAGTGGTTTTCTGCCTGGAATTCTACCATGCCCTGCTCTAAATAAAAAATTTCTGCCTCTGTATGGCAGTGCGGATAAAGAGCCTGGTTTTCACCCCTGCCAACTACGGTGCGATGGAGGGAAAATGGGCGGGAGGCGGTGCGGTGAATAATATTTTCTACAGGCAATGTATTATGTGATTTTTTATTTGCTGGCATAGGAAAATTCCTCTTTCTATATAATTTTTTAAATCAAGGCGGTTTTATCAATAAATATAGTTCCCGACCCGCCAATTCGCAGTAATGGGAATAGTGTGGCTAAAACATAGAATATAGTATACATTCCTGCCCTTGGCATTACTTGAGATAAGTATAAGCGAAAAAGCAAAATAGTGCAAGTATCCCCTGCAATAATGCAAGATTTCTCAAAGGAAAAGGTTTATAATCTCCATATAAAGTTTAGCATTTCATATTTGTTTTGCAAAAAAATTAGTTTGGGGTAAGGATGAGAAAAATTTTGATTTCTGCGTTTTACTTGTCTTTGCTGCTTCACACAAGGAGGGATCAACTTATGGGAATCTTGACACTTGAAAAAGAAAAAATCATTTTTTCGCGGCGGGACGAGCTGACCGTGGTGGAGGCATATGGAAGGGATTGTATTCGCTGCCGCTCCACAAAAAACAGCAAATTATTGGATGAGAATTGGACTTTGCTTTCGCCAAAGGAGGAATCGGAGGGCATTGTTACCGGAGATGGTCAGTGTGCCACGCTGACCAATGGAATGATTTCCGTAAAGGTGGAGGCAGGAAATCCTTGGTACGGAGGTGTATTTACCTGGTATAGGGATGGAAAGCAGATTCTTCACACAAAATTTGAAGGGGACTACACGGGGAGGAATGTCCATACCGAGGGAGATCACTACCAGATTAAGGTGATTTTTGACGCAAATCCCGGCGAGCATTTTTATGGTCTAGGGCAGGAGCAGGAGGATATTTTTGACCGGAAGGGAAGTACTTGTAATCTTCAACATTACAATACAAAATCTGCCGTTCCTGTGCTGTACTCCTCGCTCGGATATGGTTTTTTCTGGAATAATCCTGCGCCGGGGCGTTGCGAGACCACTAGGAATCATACCATGTGGGTAGCAGACAGTGCTTATCAGGCGGATTATTTGGTGTACGGCGGGAAAACTCCGGCGGAGGTCTTAAAAAGATACTGTGATCTTACCGGGTACGCGCCTCATTTTCCAGAGTGGGCAGCGGGTTTCTGGCAGAGTAAGCTGCGCTATGAAAGTCAGGATGAAGTTTTGGAGACGGCGAGAGAATATAAGAGAAGAGGAATTCCGCTCGCGGCGATTGTGATTGATTACTTCCACTGGACGGAACAGGGAGAGTGGAAATTTGATCCAAAATACTGGCCTGACCCGGAGGCGATGTGCAGGGAATTAAAGGAGATGGGCGTTCAGCCTATTGTATCGATCTGGCCGACGATCAATCCCGCAAGTGAAAATTATCGGGCGATGGATGACGAAAATCTGCTGGTGCGCACAGAAAATGGGCAGTATGGAACATTTGAGTTTTATGGGCAGCAGACCTTTATTGATGCGACAAATCCAAAGACGGGACTATTTGTGTGGGATAAAGTAAAACAGAATTATTATGATAAAGGAATCCATAATTTCTGGCTGGATGAAGCGGAACCTGAGGTACATCCGCAGCAGTATTCCAATTTAAAGTTTTATGCCGGGAATGGTGCGCAGACAGCGATGCTCTATCCGTACTATTACAGCAAAATGTTTTACGAGGGGCTAAAAAAAGAGGGGGAGAAAGAGATTATTCTTTTAACCCGCGCCGCGTATCCGGGCAGTCAAAAATTTGGTTCGCTTGTCTGGAACGGGGATATTGCCTCAAGTTTTGACGCACTGCGCATAAGCGTAAAGACCGGACTTTCCATGGCGATGTGCGGGATTGCGTGGTGGAACAGCGATATTGGCGGTTTCCACTCCGGGGATATCACAAGCGAATATTTTAAGGAATTGATTGTGCGCTGGGCGCAGTTTGGCGTATTTTGTCCGGTTATGCGGCTTCACGGTTCCAGACTTCGCACACCGGGGCAAGAAGAGCGTCATCCAGGAGTGAAGGAGCGAAGCGGCGGCGACAATGAGATCTGGAGTTTTGGCGATAAAGCTTATAAGGTGTTAAAGGGATTGATTGAACTTAGAGAGAGATTGAAGCCATATATTTGTAAATATATGGAAATTGCAGAGAACGAGGGAAAGCCGTTAATGCGCCCGATGTTCTTTGATTATCCGGAGGATAAGGTGTGCTATGAACTGGAGGATCAATATTTCTTCGGGGAGGAAATTTTGTTCGCGCCAATCACAGAGCAGGGCTGCACAGAGCGCAGGGTTTATCTGCCAAAAGGACGCTGGCAGGAGGTGAACAGCAAGGAGGTTTATGAGGGCGAAAAATGGTTGGATTGCACCGCACCGCTTGAGAAATTTATTGCGTTTGTAAAAGAGGGAAGCCCGGTAGCAGAGGTTTTTTAGATGGATGGGGAAGTGAACGATTAGTGGTAAAAAATTATATTTGTGTTCCGAAACAATGACTGGTTCTGCACTAGAGGCACTATCAGGATAATCCCTCAGCTTTGCCCTTAAATCAACGGGCTTTGTGGTAATTATAACTGTAATTCCTTTCTTCTTGGTACATAGAATAGTATTGTTTTTAGTACTCTTATTATATGCTGTAATATATTTCGGTGTCAATAAAAATAAAAAGGGAAGTTTTTGAAATACTACCCGCAGTATTTCAATGATTGATCTAAGATTTTATTCCCATGATCTGTACGGTCTTTTGGATGGCTGGATACGAAAGAAATTTGCAGAAACTCCAGAACAGATGGCAGAGATGATTCGGGAAACTATGAAATAATTCAACTTGAGGTTGAAGAGGATACTTAAAATTCCCGTATTTGGTTATTGTTGAATCACTTAAAAGTAAGCTATCATTAGGGCAGGACGTACAGAACTGAAAACAAACAGTGTGAACCCATACAGTGCCAGAAGGAGATTCTGGGAGCAATGCGGATAAAAGCTCCTTCTCTGGTATGGTACTGGAAGGGTTAATATGGAAAAATAGGAGGAAGTTTAAATGCTTAACAGTATCAAGATCGGGAAATTTATTATGGATAAGCGCAAATCTCTCCATTTAACTCAGCAGCAGCTTGCGGACAAGCTAAATGTTTCTTTTCAGGCGATTTCAAAATGGGAGAATGGAACGACTTACCCAAATATTGAAATTTTAAAGGATTTAGCAGTTGTGCTGGATGTATCCGTAGATGAGATTCTTGCAGGAAATGAAAAAAATGCGGAAGATTTATCGTACAGTAAAGCGGGGGTGGATATTACTTATACTGATGCGATTAAGCGGGAGATGGCAAAGCATCTGGAAACCGGGGATAAGCGAGTTTTAAACCGTATGGGGGCGTTTGCGTCACTCTATGATATCTCTTTTCCCGCACTTAAAAATCCTGTTTTGGTTTTAAAATCAGAGGAACCCGGTTCAAAGCAAAAACTCGCTATGGAATATGGTTATACGGAGTCCATCTGCCATGATATGATTAACCATCTGGTAAATGATATTGTGGTGATGGGAGCGAAGCCGCTTGCTGTGTTGGATACCATTGTGTGTGGAAATGCGGAAAAAGATACGATTAAATCACTTGTAAAAGGAATATCAAAAGCCTGCAAAGAAAATGAATGTTCTCTTGTGGGAGGCGAAACTTCGATTCAGCCTCTGGTGGTAAATTCAGGGGTTTATGTCCTTACTTCAAGCATTGCAGGAATCGTCGAAAAATCCGAGGTAATTGACGGCTCTGCGATCGGGGAAGGAGATTGCATTCTGGCGGTTGCTTCAAACGGACTGCATACAAATGGGTATTCGCTAGTTCGCCTTTTAATGGATAAAATGCCGCAGATTAAACTGGATAAAATTGATGGTTTAACTTTTATTGAGCAGATTATGAAGCCGCATACTCCATATTATAAGACATTAAAGGGATTATTTTCAAAAGGAATTATCCATGGAATGGCGCATATTACCGGGGGCGGGATCGAGGGAAACCTTTGCAGAGTGATTCCGCAGGGGCTGAGCGCGAGGATTGATCTATCGAAAATAGAGGTGTTAAATATCTTTAAGTATATTCGCCAGAATGGGAATATCAGCGATGAGGAGATGCTTAGGACATTTAACTGCGGGGTGGGGCTTGTCGTGGTGGTTCCAGAGCGGGATAAGGGAATTGTAATGAAACATATCAATACATTTTATCCTTGTTATGAAATTGGAATTATAGAAAAAGGGGAAAATAAAATTGTATTTGACAGGAAAATTAATTGGCTGTGATTTTATAAAGTGGGGTAACAAAAGACAGGGGATGTCGCAAAAGATAAGTGGGTACGGTGGTTACAAATATGATCTTTTAGCAAAATTTAATTGAAATGTGTATGCGTTTGTGGTAGGATAATAGTGTTGAACCATTCAACAAAAAATCGGAATTTGAAAGGAGTGTATAATATT
>CAJUCG010000067.1 GCA_910585065.1 uncultured Lachnospiraceae bacterium | reverse complement strand
TGCTCTTTTCCAGGAGGATGGCACGCTGGTGGCGGCATATAAGCGCGTGGAGATTGTGGATTTTGACGGGAATAAACTAAAAAATTATGAGAAGGACGGATATTATGTTGTAGAGGCTGATATCCAGGAAAATATTGTGCGCTTAGAGCGCGTCACACGGGAGAGTGCGGGAAGACGCTATCAGGTGGCGGAGCCGGACTTTATCTTAAACCAGGCGGCGAGTCAGAACCGTTCGATAAGGCTTTCCAAGCGGGTGACGGAACTGATGAAGACGGAATATTATCTTTCGCTGCCGGAGAATGTACAGATAGAGAAAAAGCCGGACACTGCAAATACAAAGAATGTGGTAATTACGGAAAATACTACGGTGCGCATCAATATGCCGGAGCATTTTAATGATTATTATTTGACCTATGCCTATGGGACAATTGTACAGTTGACAAAAGAGCCTGGCGAGGCCATTCTTGTTGCGGACGAAACGACGGGTTCAGTGATCGGAAGCAGTGGTTTTGTGATTTGGAGCCGGGGGGTAAAGGCAGCGTCAGCGGGACTTCGCGAGATTGTGCCCGTCCTTACGAGGAATGCGGGAAACTCGCTGATGGCGTGTGTCAAGATGCTTCTTAATTACTGCAATGTCGAGGCAGATCTCTCACAGTACCGTGTGGAGGAAGGGCTGTTGACGGAGTGGTTATCCCAGTATCTGCGCAGCCATATAATAAAATTAAACGGGGTGACATTGGATGAGGCACTCTACTATATCTATCTGCAAAATCCGGTGATTGCGGTAAACGGGTATGGCGAGTCCATTCTTATCACAGGATATGATAAGACGGGTGTCAATGTCATTGAGCCAAACAGCGGGCGAAAAACAAAATATTCGATGAAGGAAGCAGAGAGTTTTTTGGGTACGCAGGATTATTATTTTATTACAATTTATTGAGAATGGAGGCAGAGTAATATGAAGTTGTTGACAGTGGCAGTTCCGTGCTATAATTCCGCAGAATATATGCGGCACGCAATTGATAGCATTTTGGTCGGAGGGGAGGATGTCGAGATCATTGTGGTCGATGATGGTTCAAGTGATGAGACTGCGCAGATTGCGGATGAATATGCATTCCATTACCCGACGATCATAAAGGCAGTTCATCAGGAGAATGGCGGGCACGGCGAAGCGGTCAATGTGGGACTTCGCGAGGCTTCCGGCATATATTTTAAGGTGGTGGACAGCGATGACTGGCTGGATAAAGAGGCATACAAAGTTGTGCTTGATACGCTACGCCGCTTAGTTGGTGAGGGAAAGAGCGTGGATATGATGATCGCGAATTATGTTTATGAAAAGGTGACAGAAAACACAAAGAAGGTGATCAATTACCGCACCGCACTGCCTGTAGATCAGATTTTTACCTGGGATCAAGTAAAATACTTTCGGCAGGGACATTATATTTTGATGCATTCCGTGATATACCGGACAAAACTTTTGCACGACTGTAATCTTTCTCTGCCTAAACATACATTCTATGTGGATAATATTTTTGTGTACCAGCCATTGCCTTATGTCAGGACGATGTATTATCTGGATGTGAATTTATACCGGTATTTTATTGGAAGGGATGACCAGTCTGTCACGGTGGCAAATATGATTAAGCGCATTGATCAGCAGGAGAGAGTAAACCGCTATATGATTGACTGCTGTGATGTGATGGCATTGAAAAATAAAAAATTGCAGCATTATATGATAAAGTATCTCTCCATTATGATGACGGTGACTTCCGTCTACCTGATCAAGGAAGGTTCCGCCGAAAGTATTCAGAAAAAAGAAAAGCTCTGGGAAGATCTAAAGAAGAAAGATAAAAAATTATATAAAAAAATCCACGATAACCTCCTTGGGCGCAGTATGAATTTTAAGTCGCGCCTTGGGAGAGGAATCGTGAAAATGGGCTATACCATTGCGGGAAAAATATTTAAATTTGTGTAGAAATTTTTAAATGGTGCCGGTGGAGCGGGCGCGCCGTCTGGCGAGCCGGTAATCCGGTACATACACAATCACATACATGATGAGGGAGAGCAGGCAGGCACAGGCCACATCAAAGATGGAGTGCTGTTTTAAAAATACCGTGGACATACAAATAAGTATTGTCAGAACCAATGTGCCAATGCGCAGGGTACGTTTTTCCTTTAGGTGCCTGCTCCGATATATGGCGATACAAGCTCCGATGGAGTTGAATGCATGAATGCTTGGGCAGACATTGGTGCAGGTATCTGTGCTGTAGAGCCATCCCATAATTCTGGTAAAGATATTGCTGCGGCCAAGGGTATCAAGGTTCGGTCGCAGATCATGACCATTTGGCCAGATAGTGTAAGTAATCAAACAGATGGTCATGCCGATAAATAAAAACGCGGTAATTCGATAAAACTCACTGCGATCCTTAAAAAAGAAATAGGCGACCGCAAGAAAAATATAGGCGAACCATAAAAAATAGGGGATAACGAAAATTTCGCAAAATGGAATATAATCGTCAAGAGTTAGATGAATGATGGTGTATTTTGTTGTGACGACGCGCTCAAGCCAGGTAAACCAGGTGATATAAAAAATAAAGTAAAGAAGCACCCAGGCATGGCTGTATTTTTTGATCAATACTTTCATGGATATTTTCCTTTCAATCAATATAGTCGTGTGCAAGGTCTGATTTATAAAGTATATGGATTATAACATTAGTATGGGAAAAGAACAATATTAAAATCAAAAATTCATAAATTTGTAAGAGATTTGTGAGAAAGCGGAAAGGATCTTTTCAAGAAAACAATAAACGTGGCAAAACACAGGAAAGGGAGGAAAGAGATGGAATCAAAAAGAAGAGTTTTTTTGATTGTTTTAGACAGTGTCGGGATCGGAGAGATGCCGGATGCGGCAGACTATGGGGATGAGGGCAGCAATACCATATATGCCGCCTCAAAAAGCCCGTATTTTTGTATGCCGAATTTACAAAAATTGGGATTTTTTAATATTTCTGGGGTAAGGGCAGAAGGGTATGAGCCGGCAGAAAATCCTTTGGGAACGGTGATGCGCTTAAAGGAACTTTCAAGAGGCAAGGACACAACGACCGGACACTGGGAGATTGCAGGTATTGTCTCAAAAGAGCCAATGCCTGTATTCCCGCAGGGGTTTCCAGAAGAACTTTTGGAGAGATTAAGGGAGGTAGCAGGGCGGGATATTCTCTGCAACAAACCTTATTCCGGCACGCAGGTAATAAAGGATTACGGCAGGAGGCAGCAGGAGAGCGGCGCGATTATCGTCTATACTTCCGCGGACAGTGTGCTTCAGATCGCGGCGCACGAGGAGGTGGTTTCTGTGGAAGAATTATATGAGATCTGCGCGAAAGCGCGCGCGATCTGCACTGGAAAATGGGGGGTTGGACGCGTAATTGCAAGACCGTTTGCCGGCACCTATCCGGATTATGTGCGCACTCCGCGCCGTCATGATTACTCGCTTACCCCGCCGCGCCGGACAATGCTTGATATCCTCAAAAGCACAGGGTACACGGTGGCAGCCGTCGGCAAGATCAACGATATTTTTGCGGGGCAGGGCATTACGGAAGCAGTCCGCACAGCGGACAATGCACAGGGGATTGCGCGGACATTGGAATATATGGAAAAGGATTTCACAGGTCTTTGCTTTACCAATCTGGTGGATTTTGATATGCTCTACGGGCATCGCAACGATGTGGACGGCTATGCGAAGGCACTGACATATTTTGATGAGAGGCTTCCGGAATTGATGGGGGCGATGCAGGATGAGGATATCCTGATGATCACTGCCGATCACGGCTGCGATCCATCCACCCCATCCACTGATCACAGCAGGGAGTATGTGCCTTTTGTACTCTATGGAAAGAATATTAAAAAGGGGATCAATTTGGATACCAGGGATGGTTTTCATACCATTGCGGCGACAGTGCTGGATTATTTTGGCGCGGAGCGGGGTGTGGAGGGGAATTCTATCTTGTGGATGTGTACCTGAGAAAGGGAAAAAAAGATGAGACTTGTGATTCAGCGTGTAACTTCCGCAAGCGTAAAGGTTTTTGGGGAAGTGGTTGGCGCGATAGAAAAAGGATATCTGGTATTTCTTGGTGTGGGGAAGGAAGATACGGAGAAAACGGCGGAGTTCTATGCTGCAAAAATGTTAAAACTGCGTATTTTTGAAGATGAAAATGGAAAGACCAACCGCTCCCTTACGGATGTTGACGGCAGTCTTTTGATTGTGTCGCAGTTTACGCTCTATGCGGATTGTTCCCATGGAAATCGCCCAAGCTTTACCGGTGCGGGCGGGGCAGAGAGGGCGAATGCTCTGTATGAGTATTTTGCCGGGGAATGCAGGAAGCTGGGGGCGAGGGTGGAAACTGGACGTTTTGGGGCGCAGATGGAAGTCGCGCTTGTCAATGACGGACCGTTTACCATTGTACTTGGAGAGGAACTTTATAAAGCTTAAGTATTCTGCCTGGGAAAGGGATGATTTTGTCAGGTTGTGCAGGAAATAATCAGAATAAATCGGAAAAATTTGGAAAAAATTGGTGACAAAACAACAAAAATATGATATTCTCTGTATATAGAAAACGTGAAAGGAGCATTATCGTATGTTGACAATGAGTGTGAAAAATAAGAAATTATTATCCGCAGAGGAACTAATGGAGGAGAAAGAAACGCTTGATGTGGCGATGGATGTTTTTATGATCGACAATGTACTAAATCATTGTATGTATAAAATGTTTGAAAAAGAGTATATGCTGCGCCTTGACGCGCATATTCGGCAGCAGTATCCGGAAATTCCGGATAGGGATGCGGCGGCGGATTTTGACGCGGCTGTGCGGGAAATTTATATGGAACAGGAAGAAGACTGGGAGAGAGCGGTGCAGGAGATCAAGGTCCTGCGTTTTGACAAGATCGGGATTATGTATCATCTGGCAAGAAGGGAGAGACCAGCACTTAGCTTTGCGCAGTACATAGCCGAACTTCGCGATTAGTTTGCGGTGAATTTCTCCTAGGCAGAAGGAATTTATCCGGTATGTTGAAACACATTGGTGACTTTTAGCCATGGGGTAGATTGACATACCTATATTAGTGACGGGAGGAAAAGAGGATATGGGGGAGGGCAGAATGCCGGATGAGGAAATACAGAGCGGAGAAAACCCTGGGGAATGGCTTGCTGGAGTGGAGAAGGGACTGCAAAAGAAATTTCGCAAAACACTCTGGTGTCCATTTGTCAAGGCGATCAACCGCTACGAGTTAATCAAGCCCGGTGACCGGATTGCCGTCTGTATATCGGGCGGCAAGGATTCCATGCTGATGGCAAAATTATTTCAGATATTAAAACGCCACAATAAAATTTCATTCGAGGTCATTTTCTTAGTGATGGATCCCGGCTACAGTGAGGCGAACCGCAGACAGATTGAGGAGAATGCGGCTCGCCTTGCCGTGCCGGTCGAGATTTTTAAATCGACAATTTTCGACTCAGTTTTCGAGATTGAAAAATCCCCTTGCTATCTGTGTGCGCGTATGCGGCGGGGATATCTTTACCACAGGGCAAAGGAACTTGGCTGCAATAAGATCGCACTTGGTCATCACTATGACGATGTGATTGAAACGATTTTGATGGGAATGCTCTATGGGGCACAGATCCAGACCATGATGCCAAAATTACATAGCACAAATTTTCCTGGCATGGAGCTGATTCGCCCAATGTATATGGTGCGGGAAGAAGATGTTAAAATTTGGCGGGACTATTATGGGCTGCGGTTTTTGCAGTGTGCCTGCAAATTTACAGAGCAAAATTGTGCGCGCGGCACTGGGGATACCAATTCTAAACGCCTTGAAATAAAGGAACTGATCCGGGAACTGAAAAAGAAAAATCCCTATGTCGAGGGAAATATTTTTGCAAGTGTGGAGAATGTGAATTTAAGTACGGTGATCGCCTACAAAGAGCGCGGGGTGCGGCATAATTTTCTGGAGTGGTATGAGGGGTGGGAGGAAGGCGGGGAACCATAGTATGCCAATCGGGTTTTAGTCTGTGGCTGGGGATGAGCTGGGCGGAAGAAAAATTGGGTGAAAGGGGAAAGATAAGGTGAGCAGAGAACAATTTGTGCGCACAGAGAGCCTGTTAGGACATGAGGGAATGGAGCGGCTGATATCTGCGAGGGTGGCAGTATTTGGTATTGGGGGAGTCGGGGGTTTTGTGGTGGAGGCTTTAGCGCGCAGCGGGATCGGGACACTTGATTTGGTGGACAGCGATACTGTATGCGAATCCAATTTAAATCGCCAGATTATTGCTACACACCGCACGCTTGGGCGCAGCAAAGTTGAGGTGATGAAAGAGCGTGTTCTTGAGATCAGTCCGGAGGCAGTTGTTCATATGCACAACTGCTTTTTTCTGCCGGAAAATGCGGGGGAATTTCCATTTGCAGAATATGATTATGTAGTCGATGCAGTCGATACCGTGACGGCAAAATTAGAGCTGATTTTGCGGGCGAAGGAAGCGGGAACTCCAATAATTAGTTGTATGGGCGCAGGAAACAAACTTGATCCGACAGGATTTAGGGTTGCGGATATTTATCAGACAAAGGTCTGTCCGCTCGCAAAGGTAATGCGGCGGGAACTAAAAAAGCGCGGTGTGGAGCGGTTAAAGGTGGTGTATTCAGAAGAATTGCCCGCACAGATGGCGGGGGAGATTGAGGGGGGAGAATTTAGCCCCTCCCGCGGAACTTCCCCGCGCCGCAGCACACCGGGAAGCATTGCGTTTGTGCCCTCGGTGGCGGGGCTGATTTTAGCCGGGGAGGTGGTGAAGGATATCGCGTGGAACCGAAAAATTCAATAAGATTTTGATTTGTTTGCGCTGGGAGTACAGGATTTAAAAGTGCCGTGGAAGTAAGATTGCTTTTATGCAGGGATATAATAAAATCCCGCCAATCTGCCGATATAAAGATCAAGTTTATCAATATGTAAAGTCGTTGCAGGGATTTTAAGTCACAGGGAAAAAAGCAAGAGAAATTTGCAAAAATATTTAGGTGACAGGGGGGATTGGAAATGCATGGAATTGAGATGGGAAATCTCTTGGGCAATATGGCGGCGGGACAACAAAAGAACCGTCCGGCAGAGATAAGAAATGTCCGCGCAGCGCGGACAATCGAGGAAGCTTCCGCAAAATATGAGAAAACAGCGGTGACCGAAACAGCAAAGGAAAGTGGCGTGTTCTGGATCCGGGGCGAGAGTGGGGGGAAAGTGAAAGAGGGAGGGAACAATCCCCCTTGGAATTACGCGGGAAACCATTTTGGCACGGGGCATTTTAAATATCGAAATAGTAATTCTGTATCGCAAGGGGCAAGCGAAGCAACAAATCAAAATATTGAACAGAGCAGTATTGATCTGGCAACAAAAAAAGAGCAGAATATAATCGACCAAAATGGAAAGAAAGATCAAAATGCAATAGGACAGACGGGAAAGAAAGATCCAAGTGCAGTCAGTCAGACCGGAAAGAAAGATCCAAATGCAGTCGGTCAGGATGGAAAAAATAAAGATGGTACTACAAAAATTGGAAAAGATAACCAAATCGCCAATACAAGCACATCTTTATATGGAACGAAAACAAGTTTAAGTATGGTGGATCGCCAGCGTCTTGCACAGCAAAAGAAGGCGAAGGCAAAAGCAAAAAAGAAAAACTTGAATTATAATCGCCGCGAAGTATCCTCCCAGGTGCTGCGCGCCAATAAGCTTGGCACCGTAGCGCGGGCACTTGCAACGGCGCGCACCAAGGTTGCCACTCTTCGCCGTTCAGTCGGAACAGGACAGTACGATGAAAATGAATTGCGCATTGCGATTGCACACGCGGAGAGCATTGTAAAGACAGCAAAAAAGAAGCTGGGCAATCTGAAGGAAGAGCAGTTAAAGGAAAAACGGGTGTCGCGGGAAAAGCAGGCGAACACATTAAAAAATCGGGTAAAAAAACAGCGCGTCCACGCAAAACGCCAGCGAATAAAGCGCGAACTCTCAACAAAGCGGCAGCAGACCGAGCGGCAGATGCGGGCGAAGGAACTGCGTGTAAAACAGCTAAGGCGCAGGCATCGCGGCGAGGAACTTGCAGATGTGGCAGAAGCGGATCTTAAATATATCAAGGATATGGATCGCTATCGCCGCTATAAAGGGGCGGAGAGCAGCGGCACAAATACCACCGATACAACAGGAACCACTGCACTTGAGATCGGTGATTCTGCAATGCAGTTAAGTGATTTGGAGCGCGCAGAACAGGCATTGAAATATGAGGAGCAGCAGATGGGACAGGGAGCGGCGGATTTTTATGACAGTTCGGCTTCAGGGATTGACTATGCGGTTTCGGATGGGGGTTCCAGCTCGGATATTTCCTCCGGCACATCCGCTTTTGGAGGGGAGATCTCTGTAGATATGGCGGCTGCAGAAGTTGGAGGTGCGGTGGATATTTCCCTGTGAGAAGTGTATAAATATAAAATTAAAAATTCGTCTGGACGGGGCAGTGGCAGTTTTTGCAAATCGCAGGGCGACGCTTGCCTTTCTGGACGATTTTGCGCGCTCGGGGGCAAAAGATATAATATAAAATAATAATTGCGGAGGCAGTCATGCAAAATACCAGTGGAACAAAAAATATGACGGAGGGGAATGTAAAAAAACTGATTCTTCAGTTTGCAGTCCCCATTTTTTTCAGCCAGCTCTTTCAGCAGCTCTATAATACGGCAGACTCCTTAATTGTGGGGCGTTTTTTAGGTAAGGGTCCGTTGGCTGCGGTTAGCTCTTCTGGACCTCTGATCTTTTTGCTGGTCAGTTTTTTTACCGGAACAGCGGCGGGTGCGGGTGTTGTGATCTCACGCTATTTTGGCGCGAAAGATGAGAAGCGTGTCACGCGCGCAGTACATACAAATATTGCTTTTGGATTGGCAGCGGGACTTACGGTTACGATAATCGGCGTGGTATTTACCCCCGCTATTTTAAAGCTGATGAAAACTGATCCTTCGGTGCTGCCGGATTCCATCGCGTATTTCCGCTATTATTTTCTGGGAGTAATTGCAAATGTAATGTACAATATTTTTACTAGCATTATGAATGCGGTCGGGGATAGCCGCAGACCAATGGTTTATCTGATCTGTTCGTCCCTGTTAAATATCCTGCTTGACTTGCTTTTTATCGGCGTGTTCCGCATGGGTGTGGCGTGGGCAGCGATCGCGACAACAATTTCGCAACTGGTAAGTGCCTTGCTGTGCTTAAAACGTCTGCTTAAAAAAGGGACGGTCTATCAAATTTCCTTTGGCAAGATCCGTTTTCACAAAGATATGCTGCGTGAAATTTTAAAATACGGTCTGCCGACCGGTGTCCAAAATTCCGTGATTGGTCTGGCAAATGTGATTTTGCAGTCCAATATCAATTCGTTTGGCGAGGACGCAATGGCGGGATATGGTTCCTACGTAAAGCTTGAGGGTTTTGCTTTCCTGCCAATCACCTGTTTTTCCATGGCAATGACGACTTTTATCGGGCAGAATCTCGGCGCGGGGCAGCATGAGCGCGCAAAGGAGGGGGCGAGGTTTGGGATTGCAATGTCACTTATTTTGGCGGAAACGATCGGCGTGATTATGTTCTTTGCTGTGCCGCAGTTAATCAAGATGTTTAATTCCGATCCGGAAGTGGTGCGGCTCGGCACCAAACAGGGGCGCACGGAGGCATTATTTTATTTTTTGCTCGCGTTCTCCCATATTATTGCGGGAATCTGCCGCGGTGCGGGCAAGGCAATTGTGCCAATGGTCATTATGCTCTCGGTCTGGTGTGTATTCCGCATTGCCTATATTACAGTAATGATGTATTTTGTGCATGATATCGGTCTGATTTACTGGGCATACCCACTGACCTGGGGAATCAGTTCCATAATTTATCTGCTTTATTATCTGAAATCCGATTGGGTGCATGGGTACGGTGCAAAAGAGGCATAAAAAAGGCTGTTTTAAAGGGAAAGGGCTGTTTCAAATGTAGATTTTTTGAAACAGCCTTTAATTATACAATTTTATCTATGCGTGCGCTAGAGAAGGGATGCGCAGCTTTTCTGAAATAAAAATAGGGGGGTTTTCGCTGCGGGTAAAAAAGGTACAGTCCTCGATGAGTAATTCTGCACTTTCACAGTGATCCTCTTTTTTGGGGACAAAGCCAAGCTTAACTTCCTTTATACCGCGCCCAAATAATGCGGTAACTTCATCCAGCCTATGGAGCGTGCTGGAAAATATATTGTGGAGAAAGACTTCTTCCCCACTTGATTCTGCGATCACATAGGTATCACTATCCGCGTGGTAATATACATCTTCCTGCATAAATTTTGTAACATAAAATAAGATTAGTTCCGGGTTGTGGATCAGATCAAGTCTGCCCTGAAATACATTCCGTTCCATAGCGGATCTCAGCTGTTCCCAGGCAATTTTTTCGTACATGGGCACTTTGGCAAACTGACACTCTCCGCTGTTTGAGATCCGTTTTGAATACAGGTATTCTGCTGTCTTCTCAAAACCAAATTTTGGGTAGAAATTAAGCACATTATCGTTGGCAAAAAGATAGATTTCATCCATTTTTCCCTTGTAATCGGCATCGATCGCCGCCATAATTTCCCGGATCAAGCCCTGGCTGCGGAAATCTTTTCTTGTCATTACTGTTCCAAGCTGAAGGAAATGTTTTATATTGCCGTCAAAAATCAGATCCGTTTGATTTACGGATACATTGGCAATCACTTCACCATCCCTTACAATGGAATAAGGGTTATACTTGTCCGTCCAGAGTCCATTCTGATACCAGTCCTCAAAATTCAGGCAAAAAATAGAATTTGCCAATTTGTTGAAACTTTCGCGAAGCACGGCATTGTCGCGGTAATTTTTTTTAATTTCGTACATTTTTAATACCTCCTTTTTTAAATTTTTTATTTGGGACTCTTTGTTTATATCAAGTGTGGGATCACTCCCGCCTTCATAGGCAGTGAGTGACTTATTCGTATCCACGGCAGGATTTATATTGTTAGCAAGACTGACCCGCACCGCCTAGAGAACGCCGGAAGCGTTCTATATCTCCCCCTTTGCAAACAAATTATCTTTGCCCATCCCGCAGACATATGGATTTTGATCAAAAGTATGACAAAAGTCTAAAAATGCGGATTTTTGCGCGGGATCGCGCATAATTTTGCACAATATTTCATTTGGTATGGTGCGAGCATACGCGCCGGGACCAGCGAGCTGTATATTTTTTACTCCATTCTCCCGCAGTATGCGTGAAAATTCATCGGGCAGAAAAGTGTAAGTGATTGGCCATGGGGATCCTCCATGCTTGTACTCTGCAATCTCTTCCTCGCCGCCCATCAACCCATTTTCCAGAACATTTACACAATTATCCCGATTAAATGAAAATTGGTCGATGGCGTTTTGATAGTTGGAAATACACCAGGTGACATAGGGATCACCACAGTCCTTATTTAAGATAAACTGGTTTTTATTTAGCGGATTTGCCAGATACGGCAGAGTGCCAAGGCGGCTTGACACGCTTAGCATAATCCGTTTTCTGCAAATTCTCACGAGATTTGCAATAACATTTTCCTGGTTTGGCCAGGTATAAGAAATTGGTGCATCAAAACTGATAACAAGGTCAAAGGAGCGGTCAGCGTAGGCTGACAAATTTTCGAGTGCCCCTCTGACAAAGGTAATTCTTTCTTCCACCCCCGCTGTTTTTGCAAGTTCTGCCGCCTTATCAAGCATGGGTTGAGATATATCAAAATGCACTACTCTGCACCCATGCTTTGCGAGCAGAATAGAAAACCGCCCCGAACCACCCCCGCCATCGAAAACGGTTTCGATCCCAGTGAGATTTGCGAGCAGTTCTTTTTCTATATGGCTTTTTTGCACAATATCATCGATAAAGGTCTGTTCGCGTAAGGCTTCCCGCTCACCTTTCTCAGGCAAGTTCCAGTGGCGTTCCGAAATTTTTTGGCTGTAGTCCATAGATTTATCCTCCATATTAAATTTGTAGTGAAATGAAATTGCACTTTTGTTTATAGTATAATAGAGACTTTGGCACTTTGTCCACCGGATAAATTATTAGAAAAAAGAATAAGGCATGATAATTAAGAAGCAATATAATCAATTTGTATATGTGAAATCTCATCAAAGATTAAATTGTTTTGATATGTTTCCTTTTGGCGGATAAATTTTAATTATTTTATCAGTTTGCCTAAAAGGAAACATATCATTTATCTATTTTGTAATTTCATTTGTTATTTTTACTTTCCGGATAATATGCTGTATACTTTTTACGGATAGGCAATACTGGAGAGCCAGTTCGCGAACTCGCATCCCTGCAAGGTAGTCCGTATAGATTTGCTCGTTTCGTTTTTTTAGTTCCTGTTTTATATTCGTGTCGGAACCCCATTCTTTTCTTGTCCGTTCTTTCCTTGGAATGTAGATTGTTTGTCCATCCACATATTCTTGTATCAGTTTAATTATTTCTGCGGGAAGAATCTCTTCCGCTTTTTTATAGCCCATGTCTGCCTCCTAAATTGATATTTCCTCTAGGTCAGCATTGGCTATAACAATTCAATTTTTGATTGCAATAGCCAGTGCTATGCAAACATAACATCTCTTCCCATATGAGCCTCCTATTTAAAGTTCCGCATATGCCCTTCCTGTTCCCACTACAGGGGAATAAATTTTTGTTCACTTTGTTCAATTCGTTTAATTTGTTCCCAGTACAAAATATTTTTCAGAGATATGCTGTTGATCTATATGATAACATTTTCGCGGAGAAAAATCAATATGGAAAATATTTCTATATTTCTGATTTTATCGTTGCTGCTTTCTTTTTACCGGAATCCAAATTTCACAGTAGTAATTTTCATCCTCGGTTCCATTTGGGTATTTTCCCGCGTCGTCGTACATTTCAATACAGTATCCGGCGGCAAATTCGTATTCTTTTAAAGCAGGAAGCCACTCAGAAAAAATGCGTGTATTTGTATCCTGCAAAGTGGAGGAAACCTTGCCCCGGCAAGGAAAAACTGCCCAGGTAAAAGAAGGGATGGTTCTTGTGACAAATCCTTCAGGAATATCCTGCACCGGATTATAAAGATCTGCAATCAGATATTCAAATTGGTTTTGTCCCATGGATTTGTCAATATTGATGCCAAATATTCCGCAAACATATTTGCCATTTCCCTTTTCATAGTGTTCCTCCCAAAACTGTGGGATAACATTTTTTGCTCCTTCGTAGGAAAAGGTTTTTGCAGCACCCATTACCGTAAAACTTTCTTTTTTTACCAGTCTGTAGTCCATAAGATAGCCCCCTTCTAATGATAGTTTGATTTTTAATGGCGTGAAGGTTTTGATTATCGCGTGGTTTTTTTGTACTGTGGATGGCGTGACACCATGAAAGCGGGTGAAAGCCCTGGTGAAGGCATCCGGAGAGTCGTAACCATATTTCACCGCGATATCAATTATTTTTGTATTTTCAGAAAGCTCCCCTGCAGCGAGAGCTAACCTGCGATTGCGAATATATTCGGCGATGGTGTAGCCGCAGAGCAGAGCAAAACCCCTCTGGAAATAAAAGGGGGAGATATTAAACTGCGCTGCCACATCCTCCGCAGAGATATCTTCTGTAAGGTTGTCTTCAATGAATTCAATCGCTTCGCTGATAGATTTTGTCCATTCCATATATTTCTCCTTATTTTTAGTACTACAGAAATCCTTCTTATTTTTTTATTTCAAAAATTTTCTTATTGAAAAAGTGATTTCTGTCCACCTAATTCCTAGAAGCTTCTATTCGAATATATACTTAGTATATCATGATTTCGGATTAATTGCCCGTCTTAATTTGCTAAAATTTGTTGGGAATGAAGCTTTTATAAAACTGCCTATTTCCATGCCTTTGTATTTATGGTACAATGTCTTTTGACATTGTACCTGCGCCAGTTCGCTTTCGACCGCAGGGAGAAAAAATTCCATTGAAAGG